>JAODBO010000089.1 GCA_025464005.1 Acidimicrobiaceae bacterium
CCGCTCCCGATGGGCCTCGACGCCGCCGCCGCCGCCACCGCCGGACGGGCGGGCCAGGCGTCGCCAGTCGCGCGGCGCTGGCCGAGCGCGCCCGGTCCTTGCTCGAGACCTGACCTACTGAGGTACGTGACGGTTCAGGTAACGGGACGAGCTGCGCCGGGACGAACTGCACCGGTACGACGGGGGCGAGGGTTACCCGAGCCGGCGGCCACCGCCCATCCCCGGCACGGCACGTAGCCCCGGCCGACGAGACCTAGACAGATCGCACAGGTCGGCAAGGGGCGGGCACGGCTCGAAGCGATGTTGCACGAGGACGCACCGTGGCGACGGAGTTCTACCGGCGGAGTTACTACATGGCTGACCGAGAGCGAGCTCGGCTGGCCGTCTTGTCTGCCGCCCGCGCGCACCCACCCGCCGATACCTCCCCGCCGATACCGCCACTGAGGCCGCCGAGCCCGCGACCGCCTGCGGCGCCCCGCCGAGCGAGATCGTCGAGCGGTCCCGCTCGAGTCCCGCCTCGACTTCGCTCAGCTAGCGCTTCGACTTCGCGGTGCGAGGCGCCAGGAGGTCGTGGAGCGTCAGGATGAGGATCTTCTCGGCGGCGCCGGCGGAGCGCTCGAGGCTGGTGCGCATGTAGTGCCAGGACTGCCACGACGTGCTGGTGTCGAGCGCGTCGAGAGCAACTCGACCATCGGAGGATCGCCGGGCGATCTCGGCGGCGAACGCCTGCGCGACGTGGTTGCGGCGGACGAGGCGAGAGCTGCGAAGGCCCTCAGCCATCTCCGGCGAGCTGTGCTCGTCGAACAGCGTCGCTCTACGGATGGGCGTCACCGCTTCGAAGAGCTTGCGGAACTGGCGTGCTACGAGCCGGATGCGCTCGTCCAGATCCGCCTTCGGGTCAACCGACTGCAGGATCTCGCGGTGTCGTGTCAACTGAAGGTTGAGCGCCATGCGCCGCAGCGCCTCGACGTCCTCGAAGTGGTGGTACACCGTCCGCAGCGCGACCCCGGCGCGGGAGGCAACTTCCTGCGCCGTGGGGCGCAGCTCGCCCTCTTCTACAAGAGCGAGGAGAGCCTCGAGCACGCGCAGGCGAGTGCGCTCGCCCCGAGCGCGGCGCCCATCGACCTGCACAGGGCCTGAAGTTTGTGGAGACGGCATAACCTCAGGCTACTGGCTGAGCACGTGCAGGGCTAACGCGGGTGGAGGAATCTTTCTAGCACTCGCCTGTTGTTGAGCCCTTCTCGCGAGCGCTCGCTTCAGGGATCTCGCTACTCGCCGCGCGCTGCTAGCCGAGCGTTGCGCGAGTGCTCACGTCCGGCTCGGTACCGCTCCGTCGTCGGAGCCAGAACAGCAACACGGCGATCGCTACGACTGCGCCCGCGGCGGAAACGAGGAGCCCGGCGAGGAGCGCCGTGGGGGCGTATCGCCACGTGATGATGTAGCTGCCTGCCGGGATCTTGACCGCCTGGACGAGGCCGATCTCGTGGACGGGCTCGACCCGGGTACGGCCTCCTGCCGTCGGGGTGATGCGCGCGGTCCAGCCTCCGGCGTAGTTCTCGCTACGGACGAGAAGCGCCGGCCTCGGCGCGACGACGTACATCGTCTCCGCTCCCGTGGCGAGCGTCGCGCCCGTCGTTATGGTGCCCGACGGGTCGATCGGACCCGAGGGCGACGTGCTCCCGGGGCGCTCGAGCCAGGCCGCACCGCGCGCCTGGGTGTTCCCGAATACGACGAACGGTGCGAGCGCGCCGAGGTACTCCCAGTGCGGCGACGGGAGCGATCCCTGGAGTGCGCCGTCGAGGAGCAGGCGATCGTCCGGGCTGCGGGTCACCGCTACCACGGCACCAACGACTGCTCGTGCGCTCGTCGGGTTCTCGACCACTATGCGCTCGGCGCGCTCGACGGCGGGGAGCTTCAGCTCGGCGATCCCGTTGGACACGGCGACGGTGTAGTCGTGCAGCGTGCCGCCCGGAGCCTCGAGGCCGACGACCACGCGCGCCGGTCTCGCGCCGTTCAGCGTATTGAGCACGACCGTGGCGCGCACGATCGTGTAGGTGGATGCCAGCAGCCACGACGACGAGCCTCCCGGCGCGATGGTCCACGGGCCCGTCGTCACGGTGGGCACCGTCGGTGTGTCCGGCTGCTGCGCGGGCGCGCCGGTGACGGTCACGGGCTTTTCTCCCGCGACCGGAATCGGGCTTCGCGACGTCAGAGAGACCTGGAAGTAGCCGGGGAGAGTGAGCAGCGTGTCGAGATCGAAGCTGTCGAACGTCGCTCCACTGAGGCGCGTCTGGTCGAGGTCTTCGAACGCGTGCGTATTCGTAGCGTTCTGGTACGCCCCTTCGACGATCGAGCCGTAACCCTGCACGCTCGCGATGTGACGCAGGAGGTTGAGGTCGGTGACACCGACGCCGTTCGACGCCTGTGGATCGTTGCCCGTAGGGAAGAAGGACGGGTTGTAGATGGCGAAGCGCCCGAGCGGCCCGGTGACGGCGGCAAGCTCTGCGCTGAGCGGCGTGCTGGTTTCGAGAAGTGCAGTCGCCACCCCCGAATACGCCGCGTTCGAGACATACATTGCGACGTCGACCACGACGAACGCGACGAGAGCGAGCTCACGGACGCGGGGTCGGATCCGGTGCCAAGCGAGGATGACGCCCGCGAGCCCGAGCCCGAGTCCGAGCGTCACCAGCAGATACGGCCCGACCAGACCGGGGAGGTCCGGGCGCGCCTGGGCGATACCGATCATGTCCTCGAGAGCCACTGGGGCGACAAAGCCGCACGCGACGAGTGCCGCCAGCCAGGCGATCGGCACGAGAGCAAGTAGGCGCCCTGCTGTCGTCGCCAGTGGGCCCACGTTTTGACCCGAGCTGTCCTCGGCGCGAGGTCGCTTCCCTAAGGACGCGCTCGCGAGCAGGTCGTCGAGGAAGAAGGCGAGCAGGACGCTCAACGCGAAGTCGAGAATCGCGGCGTTGCGGTTCTGGAGCCGTTCGCCGCTGTAGAGCGGGACGTGAACGAGTACGTGGCCGAGTGGCGTGTCGGTGCCAAGCGTGAGCAGGATCCCTACGACGACGGTGACGTACCAGACCCCGAGGCCCCGACCGGGCCGGCTGGGGCGCTTCCTTGCGCCACCGTCCTTGCTCGCCGCCCGGACGACGGTGGCGAGCCAGCCAGGCAGCAGAGCGAAGGCCGCGACGAGGGCGGTCAACCCAACGCCGATCGTCACCTCCGGCAGGTTGTAGTTGCCGAAGTAGATCGGCGCACCGAAGTTGGCATTACTGCCGAGCGCGAACGGCAGGACGAGGAGACCGCCGATCTGCCCGAGAGCGAGCGAGCCGCCGCCGAAGAACGCGTATGCACTGACGCCACGCTGGGACGCGTGGAGGAAGGCTATGCCGGGAGCCCACTGCAGGGCCGACAGCGCCGCGGCGAGCAGTGCGGATGCAATCATCCCGCGCAGGAAGCGGCGGGCGCGCCCACGAGCACGCCACCAGCAGGCGAGCGTGTAGATGCCGACGATCACGGCCGCGGTCGACGCCGCACGGGGGTCGCCGGCGAGCACGACGAGCGCGCTCGCCACGGCGAGCAGGAGCACCCATCCGAGCTCCGACGCGTCGTCGGTCTGGCGCACCTTGACCGGCCACAGCTCCTCGTCGCCTGGCCCCGGTTCCTCGCCGGCGGTCCGATGCTCCTCGGCGGCCGCCCGACGCCACCACGAGCTGGGCGCCTTCGGCTGCTGGCGGAGGCGCAACGACGCGAGCCCGTCGACCGCGACGAGCATCCACGGCGTCCAGGCGGTGCCCTGGACGAGCCCGATGTGGACGATCTGGCCACTCATGAAGCCCGTGTAGGTGAACACGAGCGCCCCCAGAAGGGCCGCTATCTCGCGACAGCCGAGGCGGCGCAGCAGGACGTAGCTCCCGGTGCCACATGTGGCGCCCACCAGCACGAGGTTGATGGTCCACGCGGCGACGCCCGGCATGATCGCGAACAGCCAGGTCCCCGGGTACATCGCCCCTGCGTTCCAGCCTGCCAGTAACGGCGTTCCGCTCCAGATGAACGGGTCCCAGCCGGGGAGATGGCCGGATCGGATCACCTCGCCCGCGAGCACGCGTAGCGGGTAGTTCTGTGTCAGGTCGTCGCCGGGGAGCAGCGGATGGCCCGCGAGGGTCAACGGCACCTCGAGCAGCACCGGGACGAGGACGAGGACGAGGAGCGAGAGCCGGTCGCCACGGGAGATCCGGCGCCACGCGCCACGCGCCCGGCGCACCGGCCGCCACAGGCCCGAGGAATCCATCCGCAACAAGCCGGAGGCACCCATCCGCAGGAAGTGTACGGACACCGCCACGACCGAGGGAACGCGCTGGGATCGCGGGGTCCGTGGCTTAGGATCGCCTACCGTGGTCGAGCCCTCGCCGTGCTGAACACCCTGCTCCATCCGCTCCTCTCGCTACACGGGTGGGAGGCATACACGATCGTCGCCGCGCTGTGCTTCGGCGAGGCGGCGTTTCTGCTCGGATTCGTCCTGCCCGGGGAGACCGCCGTCGTACTCGGCGGCGTGCTCGCCTCCGAGCACCACGTCAGCATCCAGGTGATGGTTATCGTCGTCGTTGTCGCCGCGATCCTGGGCGACACGGTGGGCTACTTCGTCGGAAAGGAGTTCGGACCGTTCCTGTTGAGCCATCGTCCGCTGCGCGACCGCCCTGGTGTCGACAAGGCACGGGCCTTCGTGGCGCGACGGGGGAGCGCCGCTGTCTTCATCGGACGCTTCACTGCGTTCTTTCGCGCGGTCGTGCCCGGGGTCGCCGGCATGTCGGGTCTGGCCTACCGGAAGTTCGTGGTGGCCAACGCCGCCGGCGGTCTGATCTGGGGCACCGCGTTCACCTTGGCGGGTTACGCCGTGGGCAAGTCCTACCAGCGAGTCCTCAAGGACGCGAGCACGGCCTCGTACGTCATCATCGGCGTAGCGGCGGCGCTCCTCGTCTCCCGGATCGTTTGGCGAAGGGTGAAGGAGCACCGGGAGCTCGTCGAGTACCGCGCCGCCCACGAGCACGAGGACGTCGAATCCCGACCGTGAAGGTCGCCTATTGGGGTCGCCGAGTCACTATGCTGGGCTGAGCAAGCCAATCGCGAGCGGGCCACCAGGCGCAGCTCGCGCCACGCAGACGACACAGGAGACAGCCAGATGGCACTTCAGCTGGGCGACGTCGCCCCAGATTTCACCTCGGAGTCCACCGAGGGCACGATCCACTTCTATGACTACCTCGGCGACGGCTGGGGCGTGCTGTTCTCGCACCCGAAGGACTTCACGCCGGTCTGCACTACCGAGCTCGGCGAGGTCGCCCGGCTGAAGGGCGAGTTCGACAAGCGCAACACCAAGGTGCTCGGCCTCTCGGTCGACCCGATCGAGTCGCACCGCAGCTGGGTCGGCGACATCAAGGACGCCACCGGCAACGAGCTCAACTACCCGCTGCTCGCCGACCCGGACCGCACGGTCGCCGACCTGTACGGGATGATCCACCCGAACGCCAACGACACGCTCACCGTGCGTTCGGTGTTCGTCATCGGGCCGGACAAGAAGGTCAAGCTCACCATTACCTACCCGGCGAGCACCGGCCGGAACTTCCAGGAGATCCTGCGAGTCCTCGACTCACTGCAGCTCACCTCGGGCTACTCGGTCGCCACCCCGGTCAACTGGACCGAGGGCGAGGACGTGATCATCGTCCCGGCGATCTCCGACGAGGACGCCAAGGAGAAGTTCCCGAAGGGCTTCCGCGCGGTCAAGCCCTACCTGCGATACACGCCGCAGCCCAACCGCTGAGCTGCTGATCTGCTCGACGCTCCAGTCCCGCCAGGCGACCTATTGCCAAGGCGGGGCTGGAGCGTTTCGCGCCCCGGTCCGCCTGGGGCACGCGGCGGTTCCGCTGCCCGGCGAAGTGCGCGCACTACCATCCTGAGAGTGCGCACCGTCGTGCTCGCCGCATGGCGACGTCTTTGTGCGGTGCCCGCTCTCATCCAGGACGGCTGGCTCTACCTGCTCTCTGCCGGCTTCGGTGGTGCGACGGCCCTGATCGCAGTGTCGTCGGACTACCGCTCTTGGGGTCAAGTCGCTGGCGTCACCTACGCAGCCGCGGCGATCGTCTGCTTCGCGGTCGCCCGCTTCGTCCGCCGCTCGGATGACGTGCGGCGCCGGACGCGGACCATGGCGGTCACGCGCCGGGTCGTCGTCGTGCTCGTGCTCGGCGGTGCTGTGCTCGCGCCCTTGATCTCGCAGCTGGTCTGGCGAGCCGAGGGCGTTCCGGGCCAGCATGCCCAGCCTGAGGTCGCCGTCGTCGAACGCGCCGCCGACCGCGCCGCGCACCGCCAAAACCCCTACCTGCGCAATCCGACGACCGTCGGCAACGCTCCTCGGACCGACGCCAAGCAGGTAGATAAGAACTCGTTCTTCCCCTACCTCCCGGGGATGGTGCCATTCGGCCTGGTGAACGCGTTGAAGGTGCCAGCGGAGCTGCAAGATGCCAGGGTTGCGCTCACGGGGTTCACCCTGCTCGTAGGCGCGATGGCGCTGCTGTGGAGCGACGCGAGCCTCGGGCGGCGCGGCCGCGCGCTCCAGTTCCTCGTGGTTCTCCCATCGGGCGCGCTCGCCATGGCCACGGGCGGAGACGACCTGCCCGTGCTCGCACTGATGCTCCTCGGCCTCGTGCTCGCGGAGCGCCGAAGTCCGGTGCTCGCCGGATTGGCGATGGGCCTCGGTGGGACGCTGAAGTTCACGGCTTGGCCGCTGCTGCTCCTATTGGCGCTCGGCGTGCGAGATCGCCAGGACCGCCCGGCGCGGCTGCGCTACTCGCTAGCGGTGCTGCTCGTGGTCGCGCCGGTGCTCGGCCTCGGGATCGTGTTCGACCCGACGTCGTTCTTCGACAACGTGGTGCGCTTCCCGTTGGGACTTACGCGGATCCGGTCCCCAGCGGCGAGCCCGTTGCTCGGGCAGGTTCTCGTCAACGTCATGCCGAATCACAAGCTGGCCGTCACGGCCGTGCTCGTGGTCGTCGGCGCGACGATCGTGCTCGCCGCGTTCGTCCGGTACCGGCCGAGGACGCCGGCGCAGGCGGCGCGGTTCACCGGCTTCGCGATGGTGGTCGCGACCGCGCTCGCCCCGGCGACGCGCTTCGGCTACCTCATCTACCCGGTCAACCTCTACGTCTGGGCGTACGTCCTCGACGGCATGCGCCCACAGCTCGAGCGGCGCAGGGCGCGCGCCGCTCAGTCTGCGTCGTCGAGCTCGAAGACCGTGAGCGAGACCGTGCTCGCCGGCGCGCTCCCACCGCTCAGGGCGGGGGTGATCGATGTGGTCACCGGCGTCACGCCGACGCCGACCTCCCAGTAGAAGCCGTCGGAGCTGCCGATCTTGGCAAAGATGCGGGTGCCGTCCCCGCCCGCCGTCGAATCGACGGCCAGTACCGTCCAGTGGTCGTGCACGAGCTCTCGCTTGAAGAACGTCACGACCTGCGATGCGCTGTGCGCGACGCTGAGCTGCACGGTGCCGCTGTAGAGGTTGACAGCGGCGCCCGGGGGCCTGGCCGAGGTGACGGTGGAGTCCGCCGGCACGACGAGGGCACGGGTCACGTCCGCCGGCGGATTGCCATCCGTCGCGATGCGCCGGACGATCGCCGCCGCGGAGCGGGCGCCCAATTCGACCCCGCGCAGGCGCCCGAGGGATGCGCCGCCCGACTGCTTCTGTCCGCTGCCGACGATCGCGATCGCGAATCCGCCGATGGCGACTACTGCGACCAACGCCAAGAAGACGAGCGCCGGACCCTTGCGCGCTCTCACGCTCGTAACGACGACGGGCTCCGCCGGATCGACCTCGGCGGGTTCGCCCGCGCCCGCAAGCGGGTCCCAGCGCTGCGTGGATCCGTGCCCGTTCTCGCCGCCGGCAGGGTGGTCAGTGGTGGCGGGGCGCGAGCTGCCGGCGGGGCCCTGCTCGGGGCTGGCGCGCTGGTCGAGCGACGTGGAGTCGCCCGGAGCGTCCTGCTCGGGCTGTTCTCTGGCGTCGCGGCTGGCGGGGAATGTGGGCACGTCGGTTCCTCCCGTAACGCTACTTGGGCTCCGCCAGGTGCGACAGCTCACGCCCCGGCCGGGGGCGGGCGTCGGCCCAGTCCCCAGCGGCGATAGCCTGGAGCATGGCTGTAGTCGACCCGGTTCCGGAGGGATCGACCTCGGTCCGCGCCCTCGCGCCGGCGGGCGCAGGACCTGTCAGTCGCCTGCTCTCCCCGCCGAGCGCGGTGCGTGCGCCGGCCGAGACGACGGTCGAGCCTCTGGTGGCGATCCTCGAAGCGCACCACCCCGATGAGGACTGGGGGCTGGTGCGCCGCGCGCACGCGCTCGCCACCCGAGCCCACGAGGGTCAGACACGCCTGTCGGGCGAGCCGTACGTGACCCACTCGATAGCGGTCGCGACGATCGTCGCTCAGCTCGGTCTCGACGGCACGAGCGCTGCCGCGGCACTGCTCCACGACGTCGTCGAGGACACCGACGTCACCCTGGAGGAGATCGAGGCGGACTTCGGGCCCACCGTCGCGGCGATCGTCGACGGCGTGACAAAGCTCGATCGGCTGCATTTCTCTTCGAAGGAGGCCCAGCAGGCGGCCACGGTCCGCAAGATGCTCGTGGCGATGGCCAAGGACTGGCGTGTCCTTGTCATCAAGCTCGCAGACCGTTTGCACAACATGCGCACGCTCGACGCCATGCCCGAGTGGAAGCAGCGCCGGACCGCCCAGCAGACCCTCGACATCTTCGCTCCGCTCGCCCACCGGCTCGGCATCCAAGAGGTCAAGTGGCAGCTCGAAGACCTCTCGTTCCGGGCTCAGCATCCGAAGCGCTACGCCGAGATCGAGCAGATGGTGGCAACGCGCGCCCCCCGCCGCGAGACCGAGCTCGCCCAGGTCGTCGAGGTGCTGCGCGGCAGGCTCGCCGCGCTCGGCATCGCGGCGACCGTGACCGGCCGGCCCAAGCACCTGTGGAGCATCTACGAGAAGATGGTGCTTCGAGGCAAGGAGTTCGACGAGATCTACGACCTCGTCGCGATCCGCATCGTGCTCGACTCGGAGAAGGACTGCTGGGCAGCGCTCGGCTCGGTCCATTCCCTCTGGCCCCCAGTCCAGGGACGGTTCAAGGACTACATCAACTCGCCGAAGTTCAACCTCTACCAGTCGCTCCACACGACCGTGGTCGGCCCGCGCGGCAAGCCGCTCGAGATCCAGATCCGCACGCACGAGATGCACCGCCGCGCCGAGTACGGCATCGCGGCGCACTGGGGGTACAAGGAGAGCGTCGGTCACGCCGGCTCGTCGCACTCCACCGAGGACATCGAGTGGCTCCAGCGGATCGTCGACTGGGAGCGGGACACGCCGGACCCGATCGAGTTCCTCGAGACCCTCAAGCTCGATCTCGAGCAGGATGAGGTCTACATCTTCACCCCGAAGGGCGCGATCATCACCCTCCCGTCCGGGGCGACGCCGGTCGACTTCGCGTACGCCATCCACACCGAAGTCGGGCACCGTTGCGTCGGGGCGAGGATGAACGGCCGCCTCGTGCCCCTCGACGCCAAGCTCCAGTCCGGCGACACGGTCGAGATCTTCACCTCCAAGGTGCCGAACGCCGGGCCGTCGCGAGATTGGCTCAAGATCGTCGTGTCGCCACGGGCGCGCAACAAGATCCGCCAGTGGTTCTCGCGCGAGCGCCGCGAGGACGCGATCGAGTCGGGACGCGAGGAGATCGTCAAGGCGCTGCGGCGCGAGGGTCTGCCCGCGCAGAAGCTCGCCGCGTCACAGGCGGTGATCGACGTCGCGATCGCACTCGGCTACGCCGACCTCGAAGCGCTCCACGCGGCGGTCGGGGAAGGGCACGCCTCTGCGCGCACCGTGGTGCAAAGGCTGCAGCGCGACGCCCTCGGCGACGAGCTGCAGCTGGCAACGACCGCCTTCCAGCCGCGCCGCGCCAGCACGCGCAAGCCCGGATCGGTCGGCATCTACGTCGAGGGTCTCGACGACGTCATGGTCCGGCTCTCGGGCTGTTGCACGCCGGTGCCAGGGGACAAGATCATCGGCTTCGTGACACGCGGCCGTGGCGTGTCCGTCCACCGTGAAGGGTGCGTCAACGCGCTCGCGCTCGCCGGCGAGGACGGGGAGCGACTCATCGACGTGGAGTGGGACGCCGGCAGGTCCGGCGTGTTCGTGGCAGGAATAGAGGTGAAGGCGCTCGACCGGTCGCAGCTGCTGGCCGACGTGGCCCACGTGCTCGCCGAGCATCACGTGTCGATCCTCTCCTCTTCCTCTCAGGCCGGAGCGGATAGGGTGGCGCGCATGCGCTTCGAGTGCGAGCTCGCCGACGCGGCGCATCTCGATTCCCTCCTCGGCGCGATCCGCCACCTCGAGGGTGTCTACGACGCCTATCGCCTTCTGCCGGGCAGGGGTGGAACCAGGCAGCTCGCCGCTCAGTGAGCGCCTTCCAGGCGCCGACGGGCACGCGCGACGTGCTCGCCCCGGAGAGCGCTGGCTTCGAGGCCGTCGTGGCGCGCTTCGCTCGCACGGTGCACCTCGCCGGGTACGGCCTCGTCGTGAGCCCGATGTTCGAGGACGCGGGGGTGTTCCGGCGGGGTGTCGGTGAGGACTCCGAAGTCGTGACCAAGGAGATGTACGTCTTCGAGGACAAGGGCGGCCGTACTCTCGCCCTGCGCCCGGAGGGCACGGCCTCGGTAGTGCGGGCTTTCGTGCAGCACCGTCCGCCCGTGCCCTGGAAGGCGTGGTACGTGACGCCGGCGTTCCGCTACGAACGCCCGCAGGCCGGTCGCTACCGCCAACATCACCAGCTCGGCGTCGAGGTGCTCGGCTCAGCCGACCCGGATCTGGACGTCGAGGTCGTGTCTTTACTGGCGGACTTCTACTCGTCGCTCGGGCTGGAGCGTGTCGAGCTCCGTGTGAACTCGATGGGCGACGCCGTATGCATGCCCGGCTACCGAGAAGCGCTCGGCGCGTACCTGAAGGCGCACGAGGACGAGCTGTGTGACGAGCACAAGGCGACCTGGGCGAAGAACCCGCTGCGCGTCCTCGACTGCAAGCGGCCAGCGTGCGTCGCCGTGCGCGCAGGCGCCCCCAAGCTCTCGGATGCGCTCTGCGGCCCGTGCGCCGAGCACTTCGACCGCTTCCTCGCCGGGCTCGACGCGCTCGGGATCACCTGGCTACGGGACAACTGGCTCGTACGCGGGCTCGACTACTACACCCGCACGACCTTCGAGTTCAGCTCACTCGCGCTCGAGGCCGCGCAGAACGGGATCGGTGGTGGCGGGCGCTACGACGGCCTCGTCGAGCTGCTCGGAGGCCCACCGACGGCCGGTGTCGGCTTCGGGTCGGGAATCGAGCGGATCCTGCTCGCGTGCGAGGCGGAGGGACTGGTGGACCTCGGCCAGTCCCGGCTCGACGTGTTCGTCGTGGACGTCACCGGCGGCGAGGTGGCCCGGGATCTCACCCATGAGCTGCGCTCGACCGGTATCTCGGCCGATCGGGCGTTCGACGGACGATCGTTGAGGTCGCAGCTGAAGCAGGCGGACCGCTCGGGGGCGCGGGTGGCCTGCATCGTCGGACCCGAAGAACTCGCTGCGAACGTCGTGACGGTGAGGTGGCTCCGACGCGACTCCGGCGGGTCCCGGGACGCGATCGGCGCACCGGAAGGCGATGCGGGTGCGGCTAGCGCCGGGAACGACGGCGGCACCGCGGGCGTTTCACGCGAGCAGGAGCGAGTCGGGCGCGACGCGCTGGCTGCCACACTTGGCGGATGGCTCAGATGAACGAAGTCGTCGCACCGCCAGCAGTCGGAATGCGCACCCACTACTGCGGGACGTTGGGGGCCGCCGACGTCGGCGCGCAGGTGAGCGTCTGCGGCTGGGTTGCCCGGCGCCGCGAGCACGGGGAGCACCTCGCCTTCCTCGACGTCCGTGACTACACCGGGGTCGTGCAGTGCGTCGTCGACGGCGCCCACGCGCTGCGCTCCGAGTACGTGGTGCGCGTCACCGGCACGGTGCGTCTGCGCCCGGAGGGCACGGTCAATCCGGGTCTCGCGACCGGCGAGATCGAGCTCGGCGAGTGCGTCGTCGAGACGCTGAACGCCGCAGAGCCGCCGCCGTTCGTGCTCGACGTTCGAGCCGACGTCGACGAGTCGGTACGGCTCCGCTACCGCTACATCGACCTCCGTACGGAGCGGATGCAGCACAACCTGCGCCTGCGGGCGACCGTCAACTCGGCGATCCGCGGCGCCATGGAGCGGCAGGGCTTCCTCGAGATCGAGACGCCGTTGCTCTGGACGCCCACCCCTGAGGGTGCGCGGGAGTTCGCCGTGCCGTCGCGCCATCAGCGCGGATCGTTCTACGTGCTCCCGCAGAGCCCGCAGATCGCTAAGCAGCTGTCGATGGTCGGCGGTCTCGACCGCTATTACCAGATCGCTCGCTGCATGCGCGACGAGGACCTGCGCGCGGATCGACAGTTCGAGTTCACCCAGCTCGACCTTGAGGCGTCCTTCGTCGGTGAGGCGGACGTGCGGGCCTTCGTCTCCGAGGCGATCGCCGAGGCGACCGAGGCGGTGACCGGCGAGCGGCCTGCCCAGATCCCTGAGATGACCTGGGCGGATGCAATCGACCGGTACGGCTCGGACAAGCCCGACCTGAGGTTTGCGATGGAGCTCGTCGACGTAGGACAAGGCCTCGCAGGGACGGACTTCAACGCGTTCAAGGCGCCGACGGTGAAGGCGATCGTGGTGCCCGGCGGCGCCGAGCTCGGGCGCTCGCGGATGGACGCCCTCGTCGAGCGCGCGAAGGCGCTCGGCGCCAAGGGCCTCGTCTGGATGCGCGTCGTCGCCGGCACCGCAGATGGAGGCCTCGACCTCGAGTCGCCCATCGCCAAGTTCCTCTCGGACGCCGAGCGCGCTGCGCTGATCCGGACGACGTCGGCGACCGTTGGCGACCTCCTCCTGCTGGTGGCCGACGAGCACCGGCTCGTGTGCGAGGTGCTGGGCCAGCTCCGCCTCGAGCTCGGGCGCCCACCGGTGAACGTCGGCCCGCTCCGTTTCGTCTGGGTGGTCGACTTCCCGATGTTCGACGGCACGGACGACGACGGGCGGCCGGTCGCGGCGCACCATCCGTTCACGATGCCGCACCCGGACGACCTCGACCTTTTCGAGACCGAGCCGCTGAAGGTGCGTGCCCAGTCCTACGACCTCGTGCTGAACGGCTGGGAGCTCGGCTCCGGCAGCATCCGTATCCATCTCGCCGACGTGCAGCGGAAGGTCTTCAGCGCTCTCGGCATCTCGGATGAGGACGCGGAGTCGCGCTTCGGCTTCCTCCTCGGCGCCTTTCGCTACGGCGCGCCGCCGCACGGAGGGTTCGCCTTCGGGATCGACCGCCTCGTGGCGCTGCTCGCGGGCGAGGAGAACATCCGCGAGGTCATTGCTTTCCCGAAGACGCAGTCCGGCACCGACCTCATGACCGGCGCGCCGCTCCCAATCTCGGAACGGCAGCTGAGGGACCTCGGGATCCGGATCGTCGAGAAGTAACGAGCGCCAGGGCGCGTCCTCGCGCGTCGCGGCCATGACCCCTCCCGGCTGCGCTGCCCATCGACTGTCCTCGTCGACGTGACATCGACGACGAGAGCGCCGGGGCGAGGAGCTATCTCGGGGGGCGGAGCTCTTGTTGGCGACGCCGATCCACCCCGTTCGCACGACCGCTCGGCGTCGGTGAGGATGGGGGAGTGAGTCCACCCTCCCCACGGAGCCCTGACCTGTTCGACGCCGCTGCCGAGCGAGAGCTGACGCGGCGGGCACCGCTCGCGGCCCGAATGCGGCCGAGGAGCCTGGACCAGGTGGCGGGCCAGCGGCACCTGCTCGCGCCGGGAGCGGCGTTGCGCGTTCTGCTCGAAGGGGACAGGCTCTCCTCGGCCGTGTTCTTCGGCCCACCGGGGACTGGCAAGACCACCGTGGCCGGGCTCGCCGCGGCGCTCACACGTAAGGCCTTCATCCAGCTGTCCGCAGTGAGCGCCGGGGTGAAGGACGTTCGCGAGGTGCTCGAGGGCGCGCGTGGGCGCCTCGGCCGCGAGGGGGTCGGCACGATCCTCTTCCTCGACGAGATCCACCGCTTCAGCCGCTCCCAGCAAGACGCCCTGCTGCCCGGCGTCGAGGACGGAACGGTCGTGCTGATCGGAGCGACGACGGAGAACCCGTTCTTCTCGCTCAATGCACCCCTGCTGTCGCGCTCGACGCTCTGGCGCTTCGAACAGCTGAGCCACGAGGACCTGGCTGAGGTCGCGGAGCGTGCGCTCGCGCTCGAGGAGGCCACGATCGACGCCGACGCGCTCGCGGCATGCGTCGATCTCGCCGAAGGGGACGCCCGTGCGGTCCTGACGACGTTGGAGGTGGCGGTCGCTCTGGCGCGTGCGGCCGATTCGGAGGGGGGGAGCCCACCGGTCGTGAGCCTGGCCGACGTCGAAGCGGCGCGCACCACGCGCGCTCTTCGTCATGGGCGCGACGAGCACTACGACATCATCAGCGCCTTCATCAAGTCGATCCGCGGCTCGGACCCCGACGCCGGTGTCTACTGGCTCGCGCGGCTGCTCGCGGCCGGGGAGGATCCCCGCTTCGTCGCGAGGAGGCTCGTAATCCTCGCGAGCGAGGACATCGGCATGGCCGACCCGACGGCGCTGCTCATCGCGGAGGCCGCGGCAAGGGCGCTCGACCGGGTCGGACTGCCGGAGGCGGCTCTCAATCTCGCCCAGGCCGTCGTCCATCTCGCTGCGTCACCGAAGTCCAACAGGACCGCCTCCGCGTTGTGGCGCGCACAGGCTGACGTGGCGACGCGCCCCGCCGGGGCCGTACCCGCCCATCTGCGCGACGCCCACTATCCGGGCGCGTCGGCTCTCGGACACGGCGCCGGCTACGACTATCCTCACGATGACCCGAGGGGCTGGACCGACGCGCAGTACCTTCCCTCCGAGCTGGTGGGCACCCGTTACTACGAGCCTTCGACACATGGCGCGGAAGGTGAGATAGCGGAGCGGCTGCAGCGCCTGCGTGGTGAGGACGGCGATCGACCGGGCAGCCGGCAGGAGGAGGAGTGAACGGATGACGATGGACGCGGACGGGTTGCGCTCCGCCTTCACGGGGTTCTTCGTCGAACGTGGTCACACCCCTCTGCCACCGGCCGGTCTCATTCCCCACGATCCGTCCGTGCTGTTCACGATCGCCGGGATGGTCCAGTTCAAGCCATATTTCACTGGTGAGCAGGTCTCGCCCGTCCCGCGGGCGACGACCATCCAGCCGGTGTTCCGTACGGTCGACATCGACCTCATCGGGACCGACGCCCGCCACGCCACGCTCTTCGAGATGCTCGGCAATTTCAGCTTCGGCGACTACTTCAAAGAAAAGGCGATCCCCTACGCCTGGGAGTTCGTCACCGAGGTGCTCGGCTTCGACCCGGAGCGGCTGTGGGTGACCGTGCACGAGTCGGACCAGGACGCATCAGGCATCTGGCAGGAGACGTCGGGCCTGCCGGCGGAGCGCATCCAGGCGATGGGCGAGGACAATTTCTGGCGCATGGGGCCGATCGGCCCCTGCGGACCGTGCTCGGAGATCTACTTCGACAAGGGAGAGCGCTTCGGTGCCGGGGGTGGTCCGGCGATCGGTGGCGAAGACCGGTACGTCGAGATCTGGAACCTCGTGTTCATGCAGTACGAGCAGACGGCTGACGGCACGCTCGAGGACCTCCCGAAGAAGAACATCGACACCGGAGCCGGGCTCGAGCGTATCCTGACGCTGCTCCAGGGCGTGGACAGTGTGTTCGAGACCGACGTCGTCGTGCCGATCGTCGAGGAGGCGGCCAGGCTCACCCGGCAGGTCCCCGGTGCCTCCGAACGCGGCGACGTCGCGCTGCGAATCCTTGCCGACCACGCACGCGCCATGACCTTCCTCGTCTCGGACGGGGTCTTCCCCTCGAACGAGGGACGCGGCTACGTGCTCAGGCGGGTCATCCGACGGGCGGTGCTGCGAGCCCATCAGCTGGCTGTCGCGGACTTGGTTACGCCGCACCTCGTCGGGGCAGCAGTGGCGACGCTCGGCAACGCGTATCCGAAGCTCGTCCGTGATCGCTCACTCGTGGAGACCGTCGTGAGCCACGAGGAGGAGGCGTTCCGGCGCACACTTCGTGCCGGGACGAGCCTTCTCGAGGAGGAGCTCGGTCGTGGGGGACGCCTCCTCCCCGGTGACGTCGCGTTCCGCCTGCACGACACGTTCGGCTTCCCGGTAGACCTGACGGTCGAGCTCGCCGGGGAACAGGGCGTGGAGGTCGACCGCGCCGGGTTCGACGAAGCAATGGCCGTGCAACGTGATCGCGCGCGCAAGGCCGGCAAGTCGGGTGCCGCCACGGACGTCGGCAACCTGGAAGCGTGGCGCGAGGTGCTCGAGCAGTTCGGGCCGACCCGCTTCCTCGGCTACCAGGCCACGACCGCCGAGGGGCGCGTGCTGGCCGTCGAGCGGCGCCCGGACGACAGCGACGTGCGCAGCGCGGAGGGCGAGGCGCCCCCGGCCGGGGCGCTCGTGCTCGACGTCGTGCTCGACGCCACCCCGTTCTACGCGGAGGGTGGTGGCCAGATCGGTGACACCGGGACGATCGAAGGACCCGCCGGCCGGCTACGGGTGCTCGATACGACCCGGGTGCTGGACGGCATCATCCGGCACACCGGCTATCTGCTCGAGGGGACGATCGAGGCGGGCGAGGAGGTGGGAGCGGCGGTCGACGCGTCGCGTCGGGCGGCTATCCGGCGCAACCACACCGGCACGCACCTGCTGCACTGGGCGCTTCGCTCGGTGCTCGGTGAGCACGTCAAGCAGCAGGGCTCGCTCGTCGCGCCGGACAGGCTGCGCTTCGACTTCAGCCATTTCGCGCCGCTCACGGCCGAGGAGCTCGCTCGTGTCGACGAGCTCGTGAACTCGGCGATCCTGAGCGACGAGCCGGTACGGGTCTACGAGACGTCCAAGAGCGAGGCGGAACGTTCCGGAGCAGTCGCATTCTTCGGCGACAAGTACGGCGACGTCGTGCGGGTCGTCGAGGCTGGCAGCGCGTCGGTGGAGCTCTGTGGTGGCACGCACGTGCACGCTCTCGGCATGATCGGGCCGCTTCGCATCGTGTCCGAGGCGTCGATCGGAGCCAACACGAGGCGGATAGAGGCGACGACCGGCACGACGTCGCTCGCCGCGGTGCGGGCCAACGAGGAAGTCCTGGCGCGCGCCGCCGAGGTGCTGCGCACGACCCCTCCCGAGGTGCCGTCTGCCATCGACCGGATGGTCGAGCACGAGCGAGCGCTCGAGGACGAGCTGCGAGAGCTGCGCAGCGCCGCGCTCCGCGACGACGCGAGAAGGATTGTCGCCGACGCGTCGACATCTCGGATCGTCGCCCGCCGCGACTCGCTCGACCCGGCGGAGCTGCGCGAGCTCGCGCTCGCGATCCGCGACCTGCCCGGCGTCGAGGCGGTCGCGCTGGTCGGCATCGCCGGTCCCGAACGGGTCGCTCTGGTGATCGCCTCCGAAAAGGGCTCGGGCGTCGACGCGCGAGCCGCTGTCGGCGACGCGGCGCGAGCCGTCGGCGGCGGTGGCGGGGGCAGCCCCGAGCTGGCGACGGCTGGTGGCCGGGACGTCGAGGCGGTCGATGCTGCCCTCGATCTCCTGCGCACAGCGCTGGAGGCGAGCTAGGTCGTGTGCAGGGGCCCGGGCCGCGCTCTCGGGCTCGATCTCGGCGAGCGCCGGGTCGGGGTCGCGCTGTCAGACTCCGCGAGAGTGCTGGCATCGCCGTACACCGTCGTGCAGCGCGGGGCCGATCGCGAGCGTGACCGGGTCCGGATCGTGGCGCTCGTCGAAGAAACCGGTGCGACCGCGGTCGTGATCGGGCTGCCGATCGGCCTCGACGGTCGCATCGGGGCGGCCGCTCGAGGCGCGCTGCTCGAGGCCGAGGCGCTGCGTGCAGTGCTCGACGTCCCGGTGGAGACCGCTGACGAGCGCTTCACGACCGTCGAGGTCGAGCGCCGTCGGCTCGAGGCTTCTGCTGAGGTCGACGCCCGGCGGCGAGGCGGGCGGGGATCGCGGCGGCGCTCCGCCTACGGAGCCAGCCGGTCGCGATCTCGGGCGATCGTCGACGACGCGGCCGCTGCGGTGATGCTGCAGGCGTGGCTCGACGCCCAGCGTGCTGTCGAGGAAGAGCCTGGACGTGCCGTCGTAGGGGACGCCGAAGATCCGGGCGCGGAAGATCCCGGAGGCCGCTTCGAAGGTGACCCGTCCGAGTGACGGACTCGATGGCGCGCCCGACGGGCAGGACCGCGGTCGTCGGGATCATCGGCGACCCCGTGGAGCACTCGCTGTCGCCAGCGCTGCACAACGCGGCGTTCGCACACCTCGGTGCCGACTGGGTCTACGTCGCGTTTCCCGTGGCCCCCCGGGACGTTGCAGCCGCGATCGCCGGCGCGAAGGCGCTCGGAGTGCGCGGGCTGTCGGTCACGATGCCGCACAAGCAGGCCGCCGCGCTCGCGTCCGACCAGCGCACACCCGCCGTCGAGCTGCTCGGAGCGGCGAACACCATCGTCGTGCGCTCCGGGGTGGCGCTGGCGCACTCCACCGACGGCGCCGGGCTGCTCGCCGATCTCGCGGACGGACCACGGTTCGACCCGGCCGGTCGAGATTGCGTGGTGCTCGGCGCTGGCGGTGCGGCCCGTGCCGTGGTCCTAGCCCTCGCCGAGGCCGGAGCGCGCTCGGTCACCATCGTGAACCGCACGCCCGCACGCGCCGAGAGTGCTGCCGCCCTCGCCGGAGCCGCCGGCCGTGTCGGCTCGCTCGACGATCTCGCCGGCGCCGATCTCGTCGTCAAGGCGACACCGCTCGGGATGGCTGCCCACACTGACCTTGCGGCCGGCGCTGGCGACGACGCTGGGATCGGTGAGCGCATGCGCCCAGGTCAGCTCGCGGTCGACCTCGTGTACGCGCCTACGACTACGCCCTTTCTCGCGGACGCGGCCGCAGCGGGCGCCGCGACTCGCAACGGCCTCGGCATGCTCGTGCGCCAGGCAGTCCTGCAGTTCGAGCTGTGGACGGGAGAAGCGGCTCCGCTCGAGACGATGTGGGCCGCGGCGCGCGAGGGAGCGGGGGGTAGCGGCCGGTAGCCTAAGGCCCCGTGGCCGTCCACCTTCTCGAGCGGGGCACCCGTATCCGTGCCCGGCGCGACGAGCGCGGGGCGCTGGCACTGCTTCGCCATCTCGACGTCGTGCTCGTCATCTCGACCCTCGTGGTCTCGGCGATCGGCATCGTCGTCGTCTACTCCGCGACGCGCACCGCGTTCCCCGCCGAGCCGACGTACTACGTCAAGCGCCAAGTGGTCTTCTCGATCATCGGCGTGCTCGTGATGGCTGCCGTCGCGAGCATCGACTACCGCCGCCTCGAGCAGTGGGCGTACGTGATCTTCGGGGCGGTCCTGCTCTCGCTCCTGGCGGTGTTCGCGATCGGCAGGTCCACGGTGACCGCCGGCACCGGCTCGACTGCCGCTGGAGTCGCGCAGCGCTGGATCAACCTCGGGCCGTTCCAGTTCCAACCTTCGGAGTTCGCCGTGCTCGGACTCATCGGGGTGATGGCGCTCTACTTGGCGCGCCACAAGGATGACCTCGGGGTCAAGCGCCTCGTCCCGCTGATCATCATGGTGGTGGTGCCGCTGCTGCTGATCGTGAAGCAACCGGACCTCGGCACGGCGATCGTCATGGTCGTCGTGGTCCTCGCGATGTTGATGATCGGCGGCGTGCGCGTCCGGTACATCGGCGCGCTGATCGTCCTCGGGGTGATCGGGTTCATCGTCGGCACGAAGCTCAATCTCATCCACAGCAGCCAGGTCCAGCGGCTCACCAGCTTCCTCCACCCAAATCAAGACCCCCTCGGACTCGATTACCAGGAGGTTCACGCCAAGCTGGCGATCGGCGCAGGCGGGTTCGCGGGTACGGGGATGTTCCACGGCGAGCTGACCCAGATCAACTACGTGCCGGAGCAGTCGACCGACTTCATCTTCGCCACGATCGGCGAGCAGCTCGGCTTCGTGGGCTCGGCGGTGATCATCGGCCTGTTCGGCGTGATGTCCTTGCGTATGCTGCGGGCCGTGCAGTCGGCGAGGGACGGCCTGGGGCGCCTGCTCTGTGCCGGCGTGTTGGCGTTCCTCGCCTTTTCGGTATTCCAGAACATCGGGATGAACGTGGGCATTATGCCGATCACCGGCATCCCACTCCCGCTCATCTCCTACGGCGGCTCGGCGATCCTCGCGTTCTACGCGGCCATAGGACTCGTGTTGAATGTCGAGATGCGACGCCACCGGATCCGATGACCAGCGATCCGCTCGATGAGAGCGATCACCCCGCGGACACTGTGCCCGACGTCACCGGGACCGCCGCCGCCGACCCCGGCGCGAGCCAGCCGGAGCCCGAGTTGGAGCTGGAGTTGGAGCCGGAGCCCGAGTTGGAGCCGGAGCCCGAATTAGAGCCGGATCCGGAGCTGGAGCTGGAGTTGGAGCCGGAGCTAGAACCGGAGTTAGAGCCCGACGCCTGGTACGACCAGTTATTCGAACCGGCTCGGTTCGAGCAGGTCCGCTTCGTCGAGGTCGTCATGGTGCTACCGAGCACCAACCCGATCGTCGTGCTGGAGGAGGTCGGCCCCCCCGGCCGATTGATGCGGATCCCGATCGGCACACCCGAGGGCGTGGCGATCGGGTACGCCGCTCGCGAGATCCCGACCCCCAAGCCACTCACCCACGAGCTGTTCATGTCGACGCTCGAGGCGTTCGGCATCACCGTGGACTGCGTGCGGATCACCGGCGTTCGCCAGAACGCGTTCACGGCGGAGCTCGTGCTCTCCGGGCCGCAGGGCAGCCGGACCCTGGTGTGCAGACCGTCGGACGGCATCGCGCTGGCACTTCGCCAGAGCCTCGTCGCACCGATCATGGTCGCGCCAGAGGTCCTCGACGAGGTGGGGTTCGAGCCGGACTCCGAGCCCGGGGGCTGATCACCGATCCGGCGCCCGGGCCAGCGTGACCTTTAGGCGCTCGTTGCCGATGCAGTGCTCTTCGTCGCAGCCCAGCGGGGCGTAGGAGGCACGGTCGTGGTCTGGTTGCCTTCGTTGGAGATCCTCATCAAAAGGGCCAGGAGCACGTAGTTCGCCACGAGTGAGGAGCCTCCGTAGGAGACGAGGGGAAGGGTCATGCCCGTGTCGGGCAGCAGCCGCGTGACTCCTCCCATGATGATGAAGGCCTGGAAGCCGAGCGTCACCGTGAGGCCGACGGCCGCGAGCTTCGCGAAGTCCGAACGCGCCCGCAGCCCAGCGCGCAGCCCGCTGCCGACGAGCAGGATGTAGCCGACGACGATCGCCACGCTGCCGACGAGGCCGAGCTCTTCGCCGATGGCGGCGAAGATGAAGTCGCTCGTGACGACCGGGACCGCGCCGGTCTGGACGAGTCCGAGGCCCAGGCCGGAGCCCCACAGCCCACCTCGGCCGAAGGCCATCTCGCCTTGGATCGCCTGGTAGCCGCCGCCGTACTGCTTGTAGGTGCTCTCCGGGTTGAGCCAGTTCGTGATCCTCTGGTCGACCTGCCCGAGCAGGTGCGAGGCGAGGAAGGCGCCGGCGGCGAAAAGCGCCAGACCGATGAGGACATAGGTCCAGCGCCCCGTCGTCACCCATAACAACGAGAGGAACACGACGAACAGCAGTAGCGAGAAGCCGATGTCGTGCTCGCCGACGATCACGAGCAGGGAGAGCACCCACGCGACGGCGACGGGACCGAACGCCCGCAGGTCGGGAAGTAGGTGGTCGCCGATGCGACGGGTCGGGATGGTGAGGAGCTCGCGCTTCTCGACGAAGTAGGAGGCGAAGAACAGCACGAGGAGCAGCTTGGCGATCTCAATCGGCTGGAACGAGATCGAATGGAACGAGATCCACAGCTTCGCCCCATACGCGTTCGCGTTTCCCGGCGCGCGGCCGATCACCGGGAACAGGGGAGCGACGAGCATGACGAACGCCACGCCGAGGAGCAGGTAGCGGTAACGCTCGAGGTCGCGCGAGCGCTTCACCATGTACAGCACCGCCGTGTAGACGACGAGCCCGAGCAGCGTCCAGCCGACCTGCTGCCCCGCTTCGCCAGGGTCGAGTGCCTCGATCATGACGTAGCCGATGCCGTTGAGCACGAGAGCCACGGGCATGATGACGGGGTCGGCGTCGGGTATCAGCCACCGATTGACGACTTGCACGTAGATCGCGATCGCGATCATCACCACGATGATCTCGATGGCATTGTCGGGCAGCTCGTTGCTGAGCGCGAGGGATACGAGTAACGCCGCGAACAGCACCGCCATGCCCCCGACGAACATCAGACCGAGCTCGGTCCGGCGCCTGGCGCGGGCCCATTCGGTCACGGAGCCGAGCCCGACCAGGCGGGGGCGGACGCGTCGCGTCACGGCTGCCAACGTCACGGGTCCCACGCTAGTTGTCCGTCGGGTCGCTACCGGGGACAGGTAGCCTGAGCCCCATGACCGGTGACGTCTCGACGAGCCCAATCGACGCGGCTCCATCGGCGCTCGCGGTCGACGCGCGACCACGTCTAGCTGCAGATTTCGGTCCCGAGCGCTTCTTGAACAGAGAGCTCTCCTGGCTCGATTTCGCGGCTCGCGTCCTCGATCTCGCCGACGAGGAGAAGACGCCTCTGCTGGAGCGCGCCAAGTTCCTCGCCATCTTCTCGACCGGATTGGACGAGTTCTTCCAGGTGCGAGTCGCCGGCCTGAAGGACCAGCACGCCGCAGGGCTGCGAGCCCGCTCGCCCGACGGCCGGACCGTGAGCGAGCAACTGCGGGCGGTCCGGGCGCGCGCTACGGACCTCGTCGATCGGGCGAGCCGAATCTTCCTCGAGCAGCTGGTGCCGGAGCTCGCAGCGTCGTCCATCCGCATCGTCTCCTATGAGGAGCTCGACCGTTCCGCGAAGAACGAGCTCCGCGGCACATTCGACCGGGAAATCTTCCCGGTGCTGACGCCGCTCGCGGTCGATCCCGGCCACCCTTTCCCGTACATCTCGAACCTCTCGCTCAACCTCGCCGTCGTCGTGACGGACCCGGTCACCGGCGAGCGCCGTTTCGCGCGCGTGAAGGTGCCGCCCCTGCTCCCGCGTTTTGTAGGGCTCGGCGACGGCGAGCGCTTCGTTCCGCTCGAGCAGGTGATCGCGGCGCATCTCGATCACCTGTTCCCCGAGATGGCGGTCGGCGCATTCCACGTCTTTCGCGTCACTCGCAATGCTGACCTCGACCTTGACGACGGGGAGGCCGACGATCTGCTCGCGGCGGTCGAGATCGAGCTGCGCAGAAGGCGCTTCGGCCGAGCCGTGCGCCTCGAGGTCGACCCGTCGATCGAACGGGAGGTCCTCGAGATCCTGCTATCCGAGCTCGAGCTCGGCCCCGACGACGTGTACGAGTCGGCCGCTCCTCTCGATCTCGGTCAGCTCTGGGCGATCGTCGGGATGGACCGGCCGGAGCTGCACGAGCCGCCCTGGACGCCGACGACCCAGCCTCGGCTGATCGGCCCTTCCGACGAGCCGGTCGACATCTTTGCGGTGCTGCGCGAGCGCGACGTGCTGGTCCACCACCCCTACGACTCCTTCGCCACCTCAGTCGAGGCGTTCATCTCCCAGGCGGCGTCCGACCCGGACGTGCTCGCCATCAAGCAGACGCTGTATCGGACCTCGGGCGACGCCCCGTTCGTCTCCGCGCTCGCCAGGGCCGCCGAGGCGGGCAAGCAGGTCGCGGCGTTGGTAGAGCTGAAGGCTCGTTTCGACGAGCAGCGCAACATCGTCTGGGCCCGCCAGCTGGAGCAGGCGGGCGTACACGTCGTCTACGGGGTCGTCGGCCTGAAGACCCACTCGAAGACGGCGCTCGTCGTGCGGCGCGAGGACGACGGGATCCGCCGCTACTGCCACATCGGCACGGGCAACTACAACTCCGACACCGCCCGTGTCTATGAGGACCTCGGGATCCTGTCGTGCGCGCCCGACCTCGGCGCCGACCTGACGGACCTGTTCAACCACCTCACCGGGTTCTCGCGCCCCGCGCGGTCGCGGGCCCTCGTGCTCGCGCCCGACCGGTTCCGTCCATGGATCCTCGAGCAGATCGCCGCAGAGACGGCCGTCGGCCGTGCGGGGCGGATCGCCATCAAGGTGAACGGACTCACAGATCCGGAGGTAATCGACGCCCTGTACGAGGCCTCGCGGGCCGGAGTGCGCATCGAGCTGCTCGTGCGCAGCGTCTGCTCGCTGCGACCTCGGGTCCACGGGCTCTCCGACCACATCACCGTCCGGTCGCTGGTGGGCCGCTTCCTCGAGCACTCGCGCATATTCCGTTTCGGGACTCCCGGACCCGAGCTGCTCGCGCTGACGGCTGACGGCACCCCGCACGCCTCGTCTCACCGATCGTCGCACGCCTCAGACGCCAACTCCTCGGTCGGCTCCGCCGACGGTGCCGAGCCGGCGACCGCGTCGCCAGCCGGCAGATCGGCCAGCTATTTCATCGGGTCCGCCGATCTCATGGAGCGCAACCTCGATCGCCGGATCGAGGCGATCGTGCCGGTGCGGGACCTCGAGCTGTGCGCCCGGCTCGAGGAGGCACTCGAGCTCGACCTCGCCGACGACACCCACGCGTGGACGCTACGGAGCGACGGGACCTGGCGGCGTATGCAGACGGTGCGCGGGCTGAACGCCCAGCAGCGCCTCCAGCAGCTCGCCCTCGAGCGTGCGCGCCGCCGCCACTCCCAAGAGCTTGTCGGCTGAGCTGGTCGTGAGGATCGCAGCGCTCGATCTCGGAAGCAACTCGTTCCACCTGCTCGTCGTGGAGGCCCGCCTCGACGGGAGCTTCGTCACGTTGGCCCGCGAGCGCGAGATGCTCCGGCTGGGCGACATCGTCGCCCGGACCGGCGCGATCGGCGAGGAGGCCACGGAACGCGCGATCGAGGTCATCCGCAGGTTCCGCTCGATATACGAGGCCCAGCGTGCCGACGAGGTCGTAGCGCTCGGGACAGCGGCGCTGCGCGAGGCGACCGACGGCGTGCGGTTCGTCGATCGCGTCCAGGACGAGACCGGCGTGAAGATCCAGGTGGTCGACGGCGTGCGCGAGGCGGAGCTGATATTCACGGCGGTCCGTTCGAGCGTCCTCATCGATCCGGGCCCAGCGCTCGCCGCCGATCTCGGGGGCGGCAGCCTCGAGCTGATGGTGGGGGACAGGTCCGGTCTCTCGTTAGCCGCAAGCCTTCGGCTCGGCGTTGGCCGGCTGACCGCGGAGCTCGTCCGCTCCGACCCGCCGAGTGCCGCGGACATGTACCGGCTGCGCGAGCGCATCAGGGAGGAACTGGCCCCGGTGCTCGACGAGGCGCTCGAGGCGAAGCCTCGGATGCTGATCGGCTCGAGCGGCACGTTCGTGTCCATCGCCCGAATGGCGGCGACGGCGCGCGACGGGACCGTCCCGACCGTGATGAACCAGCTCTCGGTCTCGGCCGACGACATAGCGGTGATTGCCAAGCGCGTGTACGCCTGCACCGCTGCAGAGCGGGCCCGACTACCCGGTGCGGACGCCAAGCGGGCGGAGCTCCTGCCCGCGGGCTTGGCGGTGCTCGAGGAGCTGATGTCGGCGACCTCGTTGAGCGAGCTCACGGTGAGCGAGTGGGCGCTACGAGAGGGCATCGTCCTCGACGTCATCGGCGGCCACGACCGGGCCGAGCTCGAGGAGGATCCGCGCGCGCTGCGCCGCTCGTCGGTGCTCTCGCTGTGTCGCCGATCCAACTGGCGCCAGCGGCACGCCCGTCACGTCGCGTCGCTGGCGGTCGCGCTGTTCGACGGTACGGCGGCGCTCCACGGTCTCGGTCTCGACAGCAGGGAGCTCCTCGAGCTCTCCGGTCTGCTGCACGACATCGGTGAGCACGTGAGCAGGTCGGGCCACGACCGGCACACCGCCTACCTGATAGAGAACGGCGGTCTCAGGGGCTTCTCGCCGACGGAGGTGCAGAAGCTCACCGTCCTCGGTCGCTACCACGTCCGGGGTACGCCCAAGCCCAGCTTCGATCCCTTCGGGGCGCTCGATCAGAGCGATCGCTCCGAGGTGCTGACCCTCACGGCGCTCCTTCGCATCGCCGACGCACTGGACGCCTCGCACTCGTCGATCGTCGAGCGTGTCTCGCTGCAGGTGGTTCCCGCGCCGCCCGGGTCGGACGCCGCGCCCGGGTCCGTCGAGCTGGTCGTCGAGGCGCACGGCGACGCCGAGCTCGAGCTGTGGACGGTCCGCCGCAAGCAGGAACTGTTCGAGCGAGTCTTCGCTAGCACGCTCGAGCTGCGGCTCCTTCGCCTCGGCCGCGCACGTTACGACCCAGATCGCGCTTGGGCGGCCGGGCTCGGCTGAGCAGCTCCCCGGAAGCTAGGAGTCGCGCCGATACGGTTGGGTGTCGCCTTCGCCGGAGCGGTCGACGGTCGGAAAGGGCACCGTCGGGTCCGCATCCTCGCTAGGCACCGGAGGCCCTGCGGCGCGCTCGGGAGCCGGCGCGGCGCGCTCGCGGGGCTGTGTGACGTCTTCCGGAGGCCCTGCGACGCGCTCGGGAGCCGGCGCGGCGCGCTCGCGAGGCTGTGTGACGTCTTCCGGAGGCTCCGCGGCGCGCCCGGGAGGCTCGGCGACCGGGATCGGCGCCGTGGGCTCCGCCGGCGTTGCCTCCGTCGTCATGTCGCGCAACGCGCGCCGATGCGCGTCGATACCGGCGCCGCGCGGCACACGCAGGCTGACGTACGCGGCGGCACCGACGGGGATTGGCAGCCAGAAGTTGATGAGCCGCCACGCGAGCACGGCGAGCGTCGCCGGGTTGCGCTGCATCCCGAAGCTGACGAGCAGGGCGGGTGCCGAGGCGTCGATGACGCCGAGCCCGCCCGGGGTGAGCGGTATGACGGCGAGCACGTTGGCGATGCCGTACGCCGCGAACAGCTCGATCGGGTCCACGTAGCTGTGGAACGCCGCCACGAACGACCACAGTGACGCGGCGTCGAATATCCAGTTGAGCGCTGCCCAGAGCACTGCCCGCTTGAGCAGGTCCCTGTTGCTCGCCAGCGCCCGCACCGAGCTGCCGAGCTGGCGCACGAGCCGTTCGAGCCGATCGGGCCCGACCCGCGGTATGCGACGTCCGACCGCCCGCACGAACCGGATGGCGCCGGCCTCGCCGTGGGTGAGGGAGAACACGAGCGCACCGACGGCGAGCAGGGCGAGCATTCCGACGAGGGCCACGACGACATAGATCGGGTGGAAGCCTGCTAGCGGGATCGAGATCACCAGCGAGAACCAGAGCAGGACGTTGAGCACGACCGCCGAGCCCATTCCCTGGGTCGCCATGGCGAACGCGGCGTCTGTTCCCCCCACACCGTTCGCGGTGAGCAGGCGGTAGCCGATTGCCGCGCTTCCGGCGCTGCCCCCAGGTAGGACGTGGGAGACCGCGAGGCCGGCGAGGTCGATGCGGAGCACCTTCGACAGTCCGGGGCCGCCATTGGGTAGCAGCGACCTGCTGAGCAGCGCATAGGACAGCAGGGACGCGGCTTCGAAGGCGACCCCGGCCAACACCCAGCCGACGCGGATGTTCGTCAGGAGGTAGAGGTGCTTGCTCGCGCCGATGAGCTCGGGCGCTACGAGGTACTCGAGGACGAGAAGGACGATGAAGATGACGACGCTGTGGCGAAGCGGCGCCGGCACGACGGACTTCCAGCTACGTCTCGGCTGCGCCTCACCGTCGGCGGACTGACCAGCTTGGTTGGAGCGCGGCGGTAGCTCTGGTCCCGCCCTCTCAGCACGCGGGTCGGAGCGCGTACCTCGTCGTTGCATCCGACCATGCTTACATGGCGGAGCCGCAGCCGGAGCCGAAAGGGCGAGGGTCCCCGGCGTCGAAGCCGCGGTCGGCTTGACTGGGGACATGAGCTACCCGGCGGCGCCTCTATCCGACGACGTCGTCGCTCCGTCGGAGCAGGGCGCGACGGTGGACAGCGCCCGGAGGAGCGCAGGTGCGGGTCCTCGCGAGCGGCCGGCATGGTGGCGGCCGCTGGACGATCCGGGGAGCTCGGCGCGTTTCGTCGAGCGGCTCGTCGTGCGCTGCGCGATTCGGGTCGCGCTCGTGGCGTTGCTCACGGTCGTGCTCGCGCTGCTCGTCTGGCGACTCCGTCTGCTGGTCCTGCTCCTGCTCGTTGCCCTGTTTCTCGCCGTGCTGCTCAACCCGGCCGTGCGAGCGCTGGTCCGTCGCGGTCTGTCACGAGGCAGCGCTACGGGCGTCGTCTACCTAGGAGGTGTGGCCTCGGGCGCGGCAGTGCTGTACCTGCTCGTACATCCGGTGTACGGGTCCGCGACGCGCTTCGCGAAGGAGCTGCCCTCACTGGTGCGACAAGCCGAGCACGGTAAAGGTCAGGTCGGACGCCTGGCGACCCGCTTGCATCTGCTGAGCTTCGTGCAGCGCCATGCGCCGAAGCTCGAGAGCATCATCTCCAAGCTCGGCAAGCCGGCGCTGTCGGTCGGCAAGTCCGTCGTAAGCGGTCTCGTCGGCGCGGTGACGATCGCAGTGGTGAGCTTCTTCGTCCTGCTCGAGGCACCGAAGATCTTCGCGGGCATCCTGCGCTGGCTGCCCGCCGAGCGCGCGCGGCTCGCACGGCGGATCGCTGACGACATGGCACGTCAGGTCACCGGATTCATGCTCGGCAATCTCGCAACATCGGTGATCGCTGGGATCGCGGTCTACATCACTCTGCAGGTGACCGGTGTGCCCTTTGCAGGCGTGCTCGCGATCTGGGTGGGCCTCGTCGACTTCCTCCCGCTCGTAGGAGGGCTGCTCGCAGGGGTTCCTGCCGTCGGGGTGGCCTTCCTGCACTCGGTCGAGGCCGGCGTGGTGACGATCGTCGTGTTCCTCGTCTACCAGCAGCTCGAGAACCATGTGCTCTATCCGGTCGTGATCAGCAGGACGGTGCGATTGAACCCCCTGTGGGTCCTGTTGTCCGTTCTGCTCGGCGCTGAGATCGGTGGGGTAGTGGGCTCGACGTTCGGCGGTCTGTGCGGCGCCCTCATGGCCGTACCCGCGGCGGGGGCGGTGCAGGTGGCCGGGCGCGCCTGGATCGACTATCGCGCCGCGGCGCGTTCGATCGGTTCGCCATCCGCCGAGTAAGTTTCCTCCGTGCGAATTCTCGTTGTCCTCCCTACGTACAACGAGAGCGCGACGATCACGGCGATTCTGCGCAGTGTCCGGGAGAGCTTGCCCGATGCGGACATCCTCGTCGTCGACGACTCGTCGCCCGACGGCACCGCGAAGCTCGCCCGCGAGCTCGCCGACGAGCTGCACAGCATTGAGGTGCTGACTCGAGTCAGGAAGGACGGGCTCGGCCCCGCCTATAGGGCAGGGTTCAGGTGGGGCCTCGAGCGCGGCTACGACGTGTTCGTCGAGATGGATTCGGACTTCTCCCACGATCCGGCGGCGCTGCCGGCGGTGCTGGCGCCGATCGCCGAGGGTTACGAGCTGTCGATCGGCTCGCGTTATGTGCCGGGAGGCGAGATCCCGGACTGGACTCTCGTCCGCCGCCTCCTTTCGAGAGGGGGAAACATCTATGCAGACGTCCTGCTCTCGCTCGGGGTCAAGGACTCGACCGCAGGCTTTCGGGCGTACACCTCCAGCGTGCTGCGACGGATCGACCTCGATAGGGTTCGCGCGAGCGGTTACGGATTCCAGATCGAGATGACCTATATGGCGAGACGTTCGGGTGCGCGCATCGCCGAGGTGCCGATCCGATTCGTCGACCGCGTCGAGGGAACGTCGAAGATGTCGATGAGCACGGTGACCGAGGCCTTGCGCCTCGTGACGCTCTCGGCCTTCGAGCGGCTCATCGGCCGGTCGCCGGCACGCGGGGTAGGAGACTCGCGACGCCTGACGCCTGACGCCTGACGCCTGACGCCTGACGCCTGACGCCTGACGCCTGACGCCTGACGCCTGACGCCTGACGCCTGACGCCTGACGCCTGACGCCTGACGCCTGACGCCTGA
>JAODBO010000116.1 GCA_025464005.1 Acidimicrobiaceae bacterium
CCGAGCGACCGGCTCCGCCGGTAACAGCACCGGCGCCAATCGTGCCACTCAGGCCTGCGCCCTCCACGCCCGACCCTCCCGCCGCTGCGCACTTGCCTCGCGGGCTCTCGACGCGCTATCTCTACGGACCTTGCCGCTCTACCCGTCATCTGGGCAAGCTACCGGGTCCGGTTCGGCGCGAAATGGATCCCCACGCTCTTCGAGCGCATCGCCGTCGACGACCGCCGTACCTCCGGAACGCCATAGCATCCGCCCGGAGCGGATCGCGGCCCGCGCTCTAGGCCCTGCTGGTCGCCCGCTAGGGGAGACCAGGATGGCTCCATCTAGTCCTTCGAGTTCACGGGTTGAGGTGACAACCATCCCCCACTGAGGGGGCCACGGTGGTGAATCCTCAGGTTCCTTCCACAGAGCCGGAGACCACCACCGTGACCTTGAACGAGATCATCTACCACCGGCGTGTCCGCGTGCTCGACCATGCCGGCGTCCACGGTGTGGCGTCGACGTGTCGGACGTTCGGGATCTCTCGCCAGAGCTACTACCGCTGGGCGAACCGTGCCGCCCACTACGGCCTGTCGGCACTGATGCCGAAGGCTCGCCGCTCCTCCCGGCAGCCGAACTCGACTCCCGCGGACGTCGTCGAGATCGTCCTCGCCGAAGCGGTCGCCCGGCCGACGCTCGGAGCTCGCCGCCTGCTCGAGCACCTGGCCGAACGCGAGGTCGTGCTGTCGGCCTCCGGCGTGCAGCGAGTGTTGCTGCGCCACCATCTCGGGCACCGGCGTGAGCGTGTCGCCGCGCTCGCGCAGATCACCGCGACAGAGACCGGACTCGTCACCGACGAGGCGCGCAACGGCCCCTTCGGGTTCTGCCACTTCGCGGCCCGACCTGGCGATCTCGTCGCGCTCGACACCTTCTACGTCGGCAAGCTGAAAGGCGTCGGAGCCGTCTACCAGCTCACCGCGATCGACACCACCACCCGGTGGACGGTCGCGAAGCTGATCTGTGGCGAGAAGTCCGCCGCGGTCGCTGCGGCATTCGTCGACGAGGTGATGGGGGTCCTCGACGGCATCGGGATCGAGCTGAGGGGCGTGCTCAGCGACAATGGTCCCGAGTTCGCCGGCAAGGAGTTCACGAGTCACATGCACGAGCTCGGGGTCACCCACCACCGCATCCCGCCTCGATCGCCGAACCACAACGCAGTCTGCGAGCGCGTGCAGGGAACGATCCTCCAGGAGTTCTATCGACCGGCTTTTCACCGCCAGCGCTTCGACACCCTCGCCGAGCTCGAGAGCCAGCTGCAGGGCTTCCTCCACCGCTACAACACCAAGCGAAGAAACCACGGCGCGTACATGGCCGGGCGCATCCCGCTGCGTGTTCTCGAAGCTCATCTAGCATCGACTCCCTGAGGGTTCATCTGTCACCTCGACCCGGAAACGCGAAGATCTAGTCAGACCATTTCGCATACCGGTCGGAGGGAACACAGATGGTCACCTTGATGCCGTCCGTTGCTACTTCGCGGGCGAGCTGTCTACGGAGGCCTTCGAGAACCTGCTGCGTCTGATCGAGGAATCTGGGGGCGATGCCCGTCTCGTCACCAACGAAGGGAAAGGCCAAAGCGATGAGTCCACTCCCGGCATCGCGCATGTAGGGAAGCGCGAACTCCGAGACCCAGAGCGCGCCGAACAGGTTGGTCTGAATGCGCTCTGACACATCTTCCGTGCCCGAGCCGAGTCGACCTTCGTACCCCGCATTGTTGATGACGACATCGATGTGGCCGAAGGCGGCGACAACCTGTTCGACGACCTCGCGATCTGCGGACTCATCGCTCACGTCGAGCTCGATCGGTATGACGCTGTCTCCGTGGTCCTCGAGGATCGGTCGCAGATCATCCAAGCGGTTGGCCGTCGCGACGACCCGACGGCCGAGCCGGAGTGCCGATTCGGTCAGGGCGCGGCCGACCCCTCCCGACGCTCCGGTGACGAGCCACACCGCGTCCAGGGCGACGGCTTCAGCCAGGCGGTCGACTCTGCTCGCGTCCGAGAGAGAAGCGACGAGCGTCGCTGGAGCGTCGCGGCACCTCACCGGTTCACCCCTGGCGATCGAATCGAGCAGAGATCTCGAGCGCTGTGCTCATGTTGACCATCCCGTTCTTGCGAAACGCCACACCCCAGAGCGAACGATCAACGCTCGTCTGGGCGTGGAGCGACAGGCCCGACGCGTCGCGATCACGAACCTGTGCAACGAGCTCGAGCGGCTGGCTATTCCCGATCACGCGAAGCGTCCCGCTGAGGCGATACTTATCCGGACCAGGCTCGAGGCCACCGAGCTCGAAGACGATCTCGGCGTATCTCGCCACCGCGAAGAAGTCATCAGAGCGAAGGTGACGGTCTCGCTTCTTGTGACCCGTGTTCACCGTCGAAGCATCGATGACGAGCTGGCCCCGGACGCTTCCACTCGGATCGACGTGTGCCTCGCCGTGCAGACCCGTGAACTTTCCCTTTACCTTCACGAGGCCCCAGAGGCTCGAAGACCGGAAGGAGACCGATGAGCGGGAGCCGTCCAACACCCAATCCCCGGCGAACTGCGAGAGGTCGGTCATCTGACCTGATTGCTCCGTCATGTCCCTGTCCTTTCGTACTCACGAATTGGTCCGGCGCGCGGCGCCGCGGTACATCGCGCTCCCAGCAGGCACGTCGATCAGCGAGCGCTTCCCAGTCGGCTCACGCGGCGTGAAGAGGTGCGAGGGCGGTCGACCATGCGATGACCTGGTCGAGCATCATCTGCACGAAGGTGGCTTGCATCTCTGCAGGCTTGAACACCGAGAAGTTTTCGAAGTCCGTGAAGAGGCTCAACGCGACCTGTTGACGGACATCGGCCACTTGGAGCTCGCCCATGATGAGCCGGAGGTGCTCCACGGCCCGAGTGCCACCCACTGCTCCGTAGGAGACGAAGCCGGCAGCCTTGTTGTTCCACTCGGCGGAGAGGTAGTCGATGGCGTTCTTCAGGACGCCGGAGGTCGAATGGTTGTACTCGGGGGTAACGAAAACAAAGCCATCGAAGCCAGCGATCGTCGCAGCCCACCGCTTCGTGTGGTCGTGCGAGTACTGGCCGAGCGACGGCGGCATCGGCTCGTCGAGGTGCGGGAGGTTGTAGTCGGCGAGATCGATCAGCTCGAACTTCGCGTCCTTGCGCTGGGACGCGATCTCGTAGACCCACTTCGCGACGGCTTCCCCGTGGCGCCCCGGACGGGTGCTTCCGATGATGATGCCGATCTTGACCATGAGCTGAAGCCCTCCTCGTTGGCGAGCGGTGCGCTTGGTTCGTAAGCGTAGCATGACGATATCGGAGCAAGACGATCCAGATTGCAGACGAGATGCCTAGACAACGGTTCCCGGTCCATGGCCCCTATCCTGGAGCGATGGAACCGATCGCACCCCCGCTCGAGACGAGTCGGGCAGAAGGGGAGGAGCCTTGCGACATGACGCGGGCTCCCTCGGTGTTCTCCTGGGCGATCGACGTCGCCTCTCGTACGCTGCGTCAGTGGACGAGCGCGTCGATGGCCGATCTCCCCGGCGGCCCTCGTGGCTACTTTGTGCTCGCGTCCGTCGCGCAGGACCGCCCGCGCTCTCAGCTGGCGCTCGCGCTGCAGCTCGGTATCGATAAGACGGCGATGACGTACCTGCTCGACGAGCTCGAAGTGGCGGGGCTCGTCGAGCGTCGCCCCGATCCGGCCGACCGGCGCCAGCGCCAGATCGTGCTCACGCCACTCGGGCTTCACTCGCTCAGCGAGTTCGGCGACCGTTTCGAAGCTGCTGAGGATCGGTTGCTATCGTCGCTCACGTCCGCGGAGTCCGTCGCCTTCCGGGAGATGCTCGAACGAGTCGCCCGTTCAACCCGACTGGTCGCTTCTCCGTGTGCCGAGGAAGAAGAGCCGCCCTGCCCGTAGGTCGCCCTGCCGCTCTCGGAGGAATTCTCGATCCGTCGCGGCTAATCGGAGCGGAGCTGTCCATCTTCTCGCTCCCCGTTCGTCTTAGGGGCGACCGTTCGGAGGAGGAGGAAGCGTGAAGTACATGGTGATGATCCGACAGGGCACGACGCCGACGCCGCTCGACCCGGAGGCCTGGGCCACGCTCACGGCAGAGCAACAGCAGGCGATCTATGCCGACTACAAGGCGATCAACGAGACGCCAGGTGTGACGCCGGGATTCGGCCTGCAGCCTCCCGAAACGGCCACCACCGTTCGCGTCGAGAACGGCAGGACGATCACCACCGACGGTCCGTTCGTCGACAGCAAGGAAGCGCTCAACGGCTACCTCATCTACGAGACCGACGATCTCGACGCGGCGATCGAGCTCGCGGCGCGCATTCCAGCAGCCCGCTTCGGAGGCGCTATCGAGGTGCGCCCGATCATGGAGTGGTAGCGCTCCTCGATGAGATCTTCCGCGACGAGTGGGGACGTGTCATCGCCGCGTTGATCAGCATCTTCGGCGACTTCGACCTCGCCGAGGAGGTGGCCCAAGAGGCGTTCGCCATTGCAGCGGAACGCTGGCCGCGCGACGGGTTTCCCAGCAACCCGCGCGCCTGGCTGGTCACGACGGCCCGCAATCGCGCCATCGACCGGATTCGCCGCGATCAGTCCCTGGCCACCAAGACGGCTCTACTTCAGGCGCACGACACCGCGGAGGCCATGACGGACGCGACGACATTTCCGGACGAACGACTCGAGCTCGTGTTCACCTGCTGCCATCCGGCCCTGGCAATCGATGCGCAGGTGGCACTCACCCTACGAAGTGTCGGCGGCCTCAGCACTGATGAGATCGCGCGCGCCTTCTTGGTGCCCGAGCCAACGATGGCGAAGCGGCTGGTGCGGGCTAAGGCCAAGATCAAAGCAGCCGGCATTCCCTTCCGCGTCCCGCCAGACCACCTGTTGGCCGAGCGCCTCGCCGCCGTGCTAACCGTCGTCTACTTGATCTTCAACGAGGGTTACGGCGGGCGAGGTGACCTCGCAGCAGAGGCGCTGTGGCTCGGACGCGCACTCGTCGAACTTATGCCGGACGAGCCTGAGGCTCACGGTCTGCTGGCAATGATGCTCCTGCACGACTCTCGTCGCGAGGCGCGTTTTCGCGACGGCGACCTGGTAGTGCTCGCGAAGCAGGATCGCTCGCTCTGGAACACAGCGCAGATCGCCGCGGCGAGAGCGATGCTCGGCACCGCATTGACCCTCGGTGGGCGGGGTCCCTACGTGGTGCAAGCGGCGATCGCCTCGCTCCATGTCGACGAGCCGCGTGACTTGGCACAGATAGCGGCGCTCTATGGCGAGCTCGCCCGGCTCATCGACTCGCCAGTCGTCGAGCTCAACCGGGGAGTGGCAGTCGCCGAGGCACACGGTCCCGAGGCTGGCCTGCGCATCATCGACCGGCTCGCCCTCGATGACTATCGCTACCTGCACTCGACGCGCGCCGAGCTGCTAGCACGCCTCGGTCGAATGGACGAGGCCCGCGAGGCGTACCGCCGTGCGCTTGCGCTGGTCCGTGACGACGCAGAGCGGCGATTGTTCGAGCGGCGTCTGGTCGAGCTCGCCTGAGCCGACGCCACGGCATCTGCTACGCGCCCGCGGGATGGCTCGAAGGCGATGCGGCGCGAGGCTTCGGGGCGGCGTTCGTCACGCCATCGCGCGCGTGTTTTCCCCAGGGCGGAGGGAGTGGCCATGGCAGTTCCCGCACTTCGTCACGAGACAAAGCCTGAGATGAACGAATGGGAGCCCGTCGACGAGATCGACCACCTCACTCGGCATCTCCGGTCGCTTTGGGAGGGATCAGCCATATCGCGGTCTGGCTTCATCCCTCTCGCCGACATCGAGGAGACCGACGACGCGTACATCGTGGAGCTGGACCTTCCTGGTGTACGGCGCGACGACGTGAGCGTCGAGCTTTCCGGACGACGGCTCGAGATCCGAGGCGAGCGCAAGGAGAAGGAGCGCAGCGGGGTCCTACGGGCCCGGACGCGTCGAGTCGGGCAGTTCAGCTATGAGATCGTGTTGCCTGGCGAGGTCGACCCCGAAAAGGTGGACGCCCACATGGAGGACGGAACGTTGGTGGTGAGGGTTCCGAAAGTCTCGGCGGAGCGACCCCGGAGGATCAGCGTGACGTGACGACGCGCACGTGAGGACCTGCGCGGGGCACCACTAGGCGCCGGACCTTCGCGCCGATGGAGCAACGACTCAAGTTCGTCTACGACCTCGTCGGGCCCCTCGCGGTGCCACCGGGAAAGATCGTCGACTTGAGCCGGGACTGCGACCCGGGCAACACCGATGGGCTGACAACCAAGCAGGAGGCGAGCGACCGGCTGGCCGAGGGTATCGCCATGCTCGTCGACTACCAGAACCGACTCGCAGCCCAGGACGCCTTCGGCGTTCTAGTCGTCCTCCAGGGTCTGGACGCTGCCGGCAAGGACAGCACGATCAAGCACGTCATGAGCGGCCTCAATCCCCAAGGGGTCGCGGTCCACAGCTTCAAGCAGCCCTCGGTCGAGGAGCTCAGTCACGACTTCCTCTGGCGCTACCAGACGTCGCTCCCCGGACGCGGCCGGATCGGTATCTACAATCGATCCCACTACGAAGAGGTGCTCGTGGTAAGGGTCCACCCCGAGTTGCTCGCCTCCGAGAACGTGCCGGTCGGCGCGGCGTCCGAGAATCTCTGGAAGCGGCGTTACCGTGCGATCAACGACTGGGAGCACTACGTCGTCGACAATGGGATCCGGATCGTGAAGGTCTTCCTCAACCTCTCCCGAACCGAGCAGGCCAAACGCTTCCTTGCGCGAATCGACGACCCGGAGAAGAATTGGAAGTTCTCCGAGAGCGACATCCGTGAACGCCGCTTCTGGGACGACTACCAGCACGCCTTCAACCAGATGCTCATCCACACGAGCACGCAGTGGGCGCCGTGGTACGTAGTGCCCGCCGATCGCAAGTGGTTCGCCCGCCTCGCGACCGCGGCCATCCTCGCCCGCGCCCTCGTCGAGATCGACCCCCAGTACCCCCGCTTGGGACCCGATGCCCTTCAAGAGATGTCCAAAGCTCGATCCGAGCTGCTCGTCGAGCTCGGCCGCTGAGGCACCTCCGGCCGCTGAGCCGTTGGTGGACGCCGCCGACGCCGCGTGGCTATCGAACACCATGACTCGGTCCCGACTTTCTGCCCGGTCTGACGCTCGCGCCGGCCGCGCTGCCGGCTCAGATGGGTACCGCCCGGCTGGCGGGCCTGCCGGCGATGGACCGGCTCCACGCCCTCATCGCCGGATCGGTGCCCTACGCCCTGAGCGGCACGAGCCCACACTTGTCCGTCGGGCGCGGAGTCCACCATCGCTCCTCTGCTCGCCGCCGGAGCAACCTCGACCGCGCGAAATAGGAACGACCGGCAACGTCACGGTGATGGCGAGTGCTGCCTCGTTGATCGGACTGTTCTAAATCGTCATCGGTCTCCTGCATGCGGGCCAGTGGATCTCCGAGGTGCTGTCTGTCCCGATCCTCAGCGGAGTCCTCGCCGGCATCGCGATCGAGCTCATCGTCCGCCAACTGCCGGTCATGCTCGGTAACGCCGCGGTGCCAGTACCACGACCGGCGGGCTTCGCACGGCTGTTCCGGCCGTACGCACGGAAGATGGTGATGCGGTCATCAGAAGAGGACCCGTCACTTACTCCCGGGAATGCTCAGGCTCGGTATCGTCGCCTTTGGAACGGTGATCCCACCACCACCACCGCCGCTGCCGGTCTGTGATCCGGAGCCAGGAGACGCTCCGCCAGTCACCGCCGCGTTACCCGAACCCTGTGTGAGGTGAAGCAATACTTCGAGTGTCCCATGGCTCGAGGTCGTGACGAATCCCCCAATACTCGGGTTCGAGATATTCCAGCGCGAGAAGAGGACGTTGATGTCGGCCAAGACTTCGATGCCGCTACTCGTCCGCTCAGCCGAGAGCGGAAAGGTTACGGACTTCGTGGACCCGTGCATCGTCAGATTCCCCGATGCGGAGTAATGCGCGATCATTCCGATCGCGGGTATCTGGCAAGGTTGACGACACGGGTGAGGGTGAACTTCGCTGTCGGATATGTGCTCACGTCCATAATCCGCCCGTCGAACTGTGCGTTACGTTGGCTCTGATCGCTCTTCACGCTCGCCATGTCAACCGTGAAGGTGGCGGTGGACAGCTCCGATCCAGTCACATCGATCGAGCCGGAGATCTGACTGGTACGTCCTACTGCTGTGGAGTTCTGCCCGATCAGGACCTCGCTGACCCGATAGCCGGCCGTCGAACCTGTGGACACGTTCCATTTGCCTGCGATGGCGGTCGGACTCGACGCGCTCGTCGATGACTGTGACACTTTCTTCGTTCCGGTCGACCCGCTCGAGCCAGATAGCGAGAGCTTGGCCGGAGCTGCTCCTTCGATGAGATGGATGTAGATGAAGGGGCCACCGACGGCAAGTACGACGACTCCAGCAGCAGCGCCGCCGATCCACCACTTCCACTTGCGTAGACGAATCGCCACCCACTAGCTCCATCCGCTCCGATCGAGGACGGACCTCGACGTGTCCGTCCATGGTCGAGCATCCGCCTATGGATTTACTGTGGTTCGAGCGATAGGAAGGTGTGGATGCGCGCCTCTGGACCTGATGAGTCTTCCCGCTGGTCATCGTCCATCGTCGACCTCCGATCCGAGGTGTCCGTCCCCGATGTCCAGGAGGACATCGATGACGCCCTTGTGGCCCCGGAGCACCGGCGATAGCCCCGAGCGTGCGAAGACCTCTCGCATGCACAGGTTGCTGACGAGGATCTGCGCCACGAACTGGCGGTAATCCTCGGCTCGGGCATACTCGGCGAGCAGACCAAGGAGGGTCGTGCCGAGACCCTGCCGTTGGAAGTCGTCGGCCACAACGAACGCGACCTCGGCAACGTGCGGATCGCCCAGTGCCTCGTAACGGCCGACACCGATGAGCGACGTGCCGTCCACTGCGACGAACGCCATCCTCCGTCGGTAGTCGACGACGGCAAAGGAGATTGCCTCGCGAGGAGTCAGGTGGGGATGTGCACCAAAGAACCGGTTGTGGACGCTCGTGGCGGAGAGGCGCTCGTGGAAGTCGATCAGCGCGGCGGTGTCGTTCGCTCGAATCGGTCGAATGACCACTCGCCGGCCGCTAGGAAGCGTCACCTCGCGGCGCCAGGCCGTCTGAGGGTTGTCACCCAGCGGGTGCTCGGCCACTGTCTCGTATTGTGAGCTCATTGGCGTGCGCATGGCTCCAGGATGAACCTGCGGAGTCGAGACCAGTAGGGCCGATCGACCTGAATCGAGCAAGGCAACCTCAGCAAACGACCATCGGCCCGCGATTCTTCGGCGCGCTGTCAAGTACTCAGTTACACGAGACGCGGGGAGTCCAGCTCAGGCGTCGGACTGCGCAACGACCTGCCCGGCATTGATCGCGGTGAGAAGTAGCTGGTGGTCGAGCTCGCTCTGATCGGCGTAGGCAGCTGCGAAGCGGACGATGGCCTGGTCGAAGACATCGCTGGAGCCGAGGTATCCGGCGATCTCGCCTGCCCGTCCGCTTTGCGCGTGCGCTCGAGCAAGCGCCCACCCGCACAACTCGAGGTACTCGGTGAGAGCGGCCGGCTGGAGCGCCTCGATAGGCGCTGACCCTTTCATGTCACGGAGCTGCCGGACGTAAAAGTGGTGTCCCTGGGCGCTGCTCGATCCGAGGAAGATGTCGGTAGCCGACTGCATGACACGTTGCCCCGAGACCACTCGGTGGCCATGGTGGTCGATAGAGCTCGGACGCCAGTAACGTTCGAGCACCGACTGTTGGGCCTCCTTGACTTGTAGAAACAACGGAACATCTTTGTCATCGAGAAAAAGGGCGATGAAGCAGCGGGTGCCGACGCTGCCCACCCCAACTACCTTGTGGGCCATGTCGACGGGCCGGAACCGCGACAACAACGTCGACACGTCCTCGCGTAAGGACGACGCGTAGGCGTCAATGGCCGCATTGATGAGCGGTTGGTCAGTTGCAATCTCGGGTGGATGGACGACAAGAGGCGGCTGGTCGACAATGCGAGGCAAGCCACCGGTGGTCACGGTTAGCTTTGCCATCGCTCGTGCGGCGGTATTGCGTCGTGCTGCCGCGAGGGCCTTGTCGATCTGCTTGCGTGGCACGGCGGCCATCACTTGGACGAGCGAATCCGCGTCCACTCGACTGTAATAGATGTCGAGAGCTCCCAGTCGGGCGAACGTGATCATCCGCTCCCGGTAGGAGCGGACCGCTCCGCGCGCAGCGTTCTCGCTTTGTGCTCGGTCGAAGCCGTTCTGTCGGGCGGCGACCACCCCGCTAGCTGCCAACCGTTTTACGTCCCATTCCCACGGGGCAGGAAGGGTCTCGTCAAAGTCGTTGACGTCGAAAAGCAGCTGGCGCTCCGGTGATGCGAAGAGCCCGAAATTGGAAAGATGGGCGTCACCGCAAGAAGCGACCTCGATCCCGGTCACTGGGGAAGAGGCCAGATCGGCGGCCATCACGGCGGCGGCGCCCCGGTAGAAGGCGAAGGGCGAGGCAGCCATGCGCCCTATGCGGACTGGCACCAGCTGCGGGATCCGGACGCGGTTTTGTTCATCTAACAACGCGAGCGGGTTTGCTCTGCCCGGTTCGGGTTGCCACTCTCCGTGCGTCTCTCGAGGAATGAGGCGACGCAGCCTCTTGCCCGCGGCCCTCTGGTGCTCGGCGGATATGAGCGGATGATCGCTCAGTGCCGTGGGAAGCCCGTCATCCATCGGCTCAACTCCGGTCATGAACTCCGCTCAGCAGCGCGAGGATCGCGTGACGGACGCTCACTGTGAAACTAAATTGCTAACCATACGCAGTATGGTACAACTCGAGACTACAACGTCAAGGCTGTTGCCCCCGAGTCGACGCCGCCGACTGGTTCGAAGGCCCGCCGTCGATAAGGCGTCGGCGCGCCTGACGAGAGCGACGCACAAAGATCGGAGACGAATGGATTGTCCGCTGGGTACTCGAGGTAGTCGATGATCGAGGCGCAGGCTCTCACCAAGCGCTACGGCCACAAGCTCGCGGTCGACGAGCTCAGCTTCGAGGTGCGTCCTGGCATCTTGACCGGCGTCCGCTCACCGGAGATCGACACGCTCCGTCGTGCGCTCGAGACGAACGACGCGACCGCCTCGATCGAAGAGGATGGCTCACTCTCGGTCCGCGGCGCCGACGAGGTCGCCATCGGCGAGCTCGCGGCGCGGATCCCGGTTCTCCTCCACGAACTCTCACCGCAGTCCGCGTCGCTCGAAGAGGCGTTCACGGAGCTCACCGAGGAGAGCGTCGAGTATCACGGCGTGATAACCGCCAGCACAACGGCACCGACGGGGATTAACCCGTGAGCGGGTCGTCGATCGCTTCGAGCTCGGATAGAACGATGCTCCTCGCGGCCGTGGTCGGCCACCACCACCACGGCGCACCCTTCCTGGGGCTCGTCGTGCTCGTCGTGCTCGTCGTCGGCGGAGTGATTGCCGTGCAGCGACGCCGCGACCGCCGTCCACTCAATGACGCGCCGTCACCCCGGAAATATGAGGAGCCGCTGCAGGTGCCAACCGACGTGCAGCGCGTCATCGTCAGCCCCGGTGGCACAACGCCACCAAATATCGATATGACGGTGCGCGGCGATGAGCATCTCTCGACCACCATGCATGGCGATAGGGCGAACGCCAAGATGGACAGGGCAATGCCGCGAGGGCGATACGGCATTTCGGGATTGCTTTTTTCGGAGTGGACCAAGCTGCGCAGCATCCGCTCGACCAGGTGGACGCTCGGCATCACCATCGTGCTCGGCATCGGCGTCTCCGTGCTCGCCACCGCCGAGATCCGGGCGCACTGGCTCACGACGTCGCCCGCCAGTCGGCAGAGCTTCGACCCGATCAGCACGAGTCTCATCGGCGTGTTCATCGGACAGTTCGCGATCGGCGTCCTCGGCGTCCTCGTCATGAGCGGTGAGTACGGAACCGGGACGATCCGGGCGACGCTCTCGGCGGCGCCGCGTCGTCCACTCGTGCTCATCGCAAAAGTGATCGTGTTCGGCGTCGTCGCACTCTTGGTCGCCGAGGTCGTTTCGTTCCTCGCGTTCTTCATCGGCCAGGCGCTTCTCACCGCACCGGCGCCGCATGCGACGCTCGGGAGTCCCGGCGCGTGGCGTGCGGTCGTCGGCAGCGGTCTCTACGTCGGCGTGCTCGGTCTGTTCGCGCTCGGACTCGCGACGATCGTCCGCCACACGGCGGGAGCCATCAGCGCATTCGTCGGCGTGCTGCTCGTGCTCCCACTGATCGTCCAAGCCCTCCCCTCATCGATCGGTTACGACGTGCGGCGGTTTCTGCCCGACCGAATCGGCACACAACTCCTCAATGGACCCGCGAATGGTTTTCCCGGCGCGTTCTCGCCGTGGATCGGCTTGCTCATTCTCTGCGGGTACGCGGCGGCAGTCCTCGTGATCGGCGGGGTGCTCCTCGTGCGCCGGGACGCGTGAACGGAGATGCCGTGTGCGCACATTCCGGATACGCGAGGAGTCCCGGTGCTCGCCTGCTGCCGCCGGCCGAGGCAGTGGCGGCGAGCGGTGGTCGTCGAGCCGGCAGCCACCCCTGGCGACGGTGGGTCCCCGCCACAGCCCGTAACGGCTGTGCCGATAGCGAGGACTCCCCCGTGATCGCCGCGACCTGCGCAAATCGGCGTCGCCATCTCAGCCCGAGCCCGTCGCCGTAGGACGTGGAGACGTCGCTGAGCTCAGGGAAGCCTTGGCGTCATTCGATCGCCTGGTGCGCCATCGCCGCGGGCTCACGCCCGGCGAAGAGCCAACCGACGACCGCCGCGAACGCCGGCATGCCGATGAGGATGAGGAGGAGGTCCGCGATGGGAATGTTCCCGAGCGCGGCGATCCCTCCATTCAGCGAGTTGCTCCGCAGCCAACCGATCATGGCGATGTAGCCGCCCACCACCCCGAGGAGTGCACCGAGAAAACCGAGCGCGCCAGCCGTCACGGCAGTCAGCGTGCGCCGCGTATTACTGGATGCACCGGTCGCCGCGAGTGTGCGGAGGTCGCTCGCCGTCTCGCTCCGGACGAGCCCGACCGACATCCCGAGCACACCCAGGGCGATGACGATCCCGAAAATTGTCGCCCAGGTAGTGACGGCGGTCGAGGACGGCGCGTCGTTCTTCGCCTCGACCGAGAGCTGGGATGTGGACGCAGCGAGCTCGGCACCGCTGATCTGGGCCGCGGTGAAAGGCTGCGATCCCTGCACCAACCAGTTCGTCGTAGACGCCGTGATGTGGAACTCGCGCATCGCGTGCTCGGTGATCACCGTGTTCGGTGCCGACGTCCCGAGCGGGAGTGCCCCAACCTCTTGGATCACCGGGTGAGCGAGACAGCCCGCGGCAGCCGTGCACCTCTGGTTGCTCTGGTTGCTCTGGGGTGGTCCGTACTTGCCACCCGACGCGTAGTCGAAGCCGAGACCCGAGACGCCCGAGAGACCAGGACGTGAACTCAAGATGTCCGCGTTCGGGTCGATCTCGGACGGTTTGATCCCGAATGCCCTAAGGAGCTGTGGCGTCGCGACGTAGATCGCTCCATTCCACTGCCGACCCAAGTGGGTCCCGGTCAATCCCGCATTCGGCGTCTCGAGGGCGATGAGCTGCGCGCCGAGAGCCCTTGCGATCGAGGCGGCGTTTGTCGCCAGCTCCGTCGGAGTCTCCGGTGTCGTCGTGGACTGCTGGACGACCTGATTACCGTTCGGTCCCCTCTCGATTGTCCCGGCCGGTGGTGGCGTGTTGGCGTGGACCGCGAGCTGGTTCGAGGAGAGGTTCGGACCCGCGTAGTCGAGGACGTTGCCGTAGCGGGACGCAGCCGCGAGCATCACGATCACGGCGACGAGCACACCGACGCTGATCGCCGCGAGCGCCGATCCCGATCTCGCCCGGTACCGGGCGAGATCACGCAGGGCGAGCCGCGTGGCGATCGGCGCACCGCGGCCGAGGCGCGCGGTCAACGACAGGAAGAACGGGGCGAGCAGGATCAGCCCGGGGACGAGGAGGACGAGCCCGAAGAGGAGCTCCGGTGCACCACCGCTCCCATTGCCGTGATTCGTGCCGCCGGAGACACCGAGCAACAAGAAGGCGAGGACGAGAAGGACGATGCCAGGGAGCGCGGAACGGTGGATCTGACGAGGAGCCGCCGGTCGGCCCGACAACGCCTGGACGATCGGCACCTTGGTGATCGCCCGCGCCGGACGGGACGCCGCGATGAAGGCCGCGACGACCGCTAACACCATCGCGGCGACCACGACGGCCCACGAGAGCGAGAGCACGCCGATGACGTGGTGCGAGCTCTGCTCGAGACTTGGACGGTAGGCGAGCCAGACGACGAGCCCGAGGACGAAGCCGAGGATCGCACCGACGACACCGACGACCGTGCCGTTCGCGCTAATGACGAGACGGACGTGGCGGTCCGTCGCGCCCGTCGACTCGAGCATCCCGATCGAGCGGAGGCGGCGCTGCGCGAGGACCGTGAAGCCGCCGACCGAGACGAGCGCGATGAGCAACATGCCGAGGACGAGGGCAGCGAGCGAGATCGTCTCGGGGTTGAACGGGTTCGACTGTGCGACCGAAGCGGGGGTCTGCGCGTGATTGCCGATCGAGCTCAGCGCAACGCGCGGAGCGTCGAACAACGCCGTGACTCCCGTCGGGTTCTTCACCTGCCCGGGTGTGACGAGCGCGAACTCGTCGAGAAGGCTCTGCGGGTTCTCCACGATGCCAGCCACCTGGCGCTCTACGCCGCCGACTCGCCAGGTGGCTCCCACCCTCAAGTGGAAGGCAGACGCGACGCCGCTCGTGACGGCGACCTGGTCGGCCCCCGACGGGAAGTGCCCCGAGACGAGCGAGAGCATCGGACCGCCGAAGGGACCGTGCGGGTCCTGCGAGCGGAGTTGATAGGTGTTGATCGATCCCGGGATCGACTGCGTCTCGTACTCAATCAGCTCGACGCGGCCGAAGCGGTGCTCCAGGCTCGCAATGACACTCGCCGTGTGCGCGTCGTGGGTCGTGAAGGACACGGCGTCCCGCGCCGTACCGAAGCCGAAGTTCGCCGGCTGTGGGTCGTTCGTCGCGACCGCGGAGCCGACGATCGTCGCCGCGACCGCGACCGCGATTAGGGCGAGGATCAGGAACTGCTGACGCCACTCCCGTCGAAAGAGGCGCCACGCCCAGCGGACGACGGCACGACGGGCCGGCGCGCCGCCATCGGCGGGGCGGGCGTCGGCAAGCGGTGCGAGAACAGCGGTGGTCATCGAGGCTCCATCGGAATCGTGCGTTCGATCGCGCTACGCGCGAGGCGTCGCGAGGGAGGAATCGGAAAGGTCGGGGGCGACGTGGTCGACGGCCCGCCCGTCACGGAGGAAGATCACCCGGTCGGCCCACGAGGCGAGGTGGGCGTCGTGGGTAACCACGACTGCGGCGACTCCACGCTTGCAGGCGTCGAGGATCATCCGCATCACCGCTTCGCCGTTGGTCGAGTCGAGCGCACCCGACGGTTCATCGGCGAGGAGGACCTTGCGCTCGCCGACCACGGAGCGAGCGATCGCAACGCGCTGGCGTTCACCACCGGAGAGCTGATCGGGGTAGCGCCCGGCGCGATCGGCCAGGCCGAGCTGCTCGAGCGCCGCGAGTCCCGCCTGGTGTGCTTTACGTGCCGAGACGCCGTCAAGCTCGAGGGGCAGTGCGACGTTCTCCGCGGCAGTGAGGCCGGGGAGGAGGTTGAAATCCTGGAAGACATAGCCGATCGTGCGTCGACGGAGGCGCGCCTTGTCGTTGCGCGACATCGCCCGGAGCGAGGCGCCGTCGATGGCCACCTCGCCGCTGGTCGGCTCCTCGAGACTGCCGGCGATCGTGAGGAGCGTCGACTTTCCGGAGCCGCTCGGCCCCATGATCGCGACGAGGTGACCCTCGTCGACCGAGAGGTCGATCTCGGCGAGGGCACGCACCGCTGTAGGGCCCTCGCCGTAGGACTTCGAAATCTGGTGGAGTTCGAGCAGGCTCATCCGGAGCAGACCATCCTTCGCCGCATGCGCGGCAAAACGATCAGTAAGACACGAATAACGATACCGAGTATCCTACATACAGAACTCGCCCTGTCAAGGGCCGGGCGCACGCTGCAGAGCCGCTCCGCAGGAGCGAACGATTACTGCCGAGGTCCGGACCGACTGCTCTCCTCGAGCAGGGCCTCCGGACTCGGCGGTGGCACCGTTTGGTCGACGACACGGCCGTCGCGGAGAAAGACCACCCGGTCGGCCCACGAGGCGAGCTGGGCGTCGTGGGTGACGACAACCGCGGCGACGCCTTGCTTGCACGCGCCGAGGATCATGCGCATCACCGCTTCGCCGTTTGTCGAGTCGAGCGCACCCGACGGCTCATCCGCGAGAAGGAGACGACGCTCCCCCACGACGGCGCGAGCGATCGAGATCCGCTGGCGTTCACCGCCAGAAAGCTGATCGGGATAGTGCGTCGCCCGATCCGCGAGCCCAAGCTCTTCCAGCGCGCCCATCCCCGCGGCGTGCGCCTTCTTGGCCGAATGGCCGTCGAGCTCGAGCGGCAGTGCGACGTTCTCCACTGCGGTGAGGCCCGCTAGGAGGTTGAAATCCTGGAAGACGTAGCCGATCGTTCGGCGGCGCAGTCGTGACTTGTCGTTGCGGGTCATCGTCTGGAGCGACTCACCGTCGATCACCACCTCGCCGCTCGTCGGTTCCTCGAGGCTGCCGGCGATCGTGAGCAGGGTCGACTTGCCGGACCCGCTCGGCCCCATCACGGCGACGAGCGCGCCGCACTCGACGGACAGCTCGACGTCTTGGATGGCATGCACCTCGGCGGCGCCCGCTCCATATGACTTGGAGACGCGTCGCAGTTCGAGGAAGCTCACCGGCGGACGACCAGTCGCCGGCCAAGTCGCGGCCCCGTCGACGCGACCGACGGCTCGGAGGCAGCGCGCTTCAGGCGGCCGTCGGCCGTGTCGAGCCATCGCACGACCGAGTCGAGTCGGAAGAGTTCCGCGTCGACGACGAGCGCGAAGGTGAGATCGAAGTCAGCCTCGTCCTCCTTGAGGCGCGTCCACTGCTGCATCAGCTCGATGAGATAGCGGCGATGGACCTGGATCACGTCGTGGACCGACACACCCGGCACTCGAAGGGCCGACAACACCTTGATCACGAGCTCGTCTCGCGGCGGCGACGTCATGTCCGGCGGAGTGTTCAGCCACGACGAGAGCTCCGTCGATCCGGCGTCGGTGATGTGGAAGCCCTTTTGCGTACCTTCGTTCTCGGCCTCGTCCGATTCGACGAGTCCGTCGCGTTCGAGGCGCTGCAGCGTCGTGTACACCTGGCCGATGTTGAGAGGCCACACTTCTCCGGTGCTGGACTCGAACTCCTTCTGGAGCTGGAGACCGTACTTCGGGCCCTCGCTCAGCAGCGCGAGGATCGCGTGACGGACGCTCACTGTGAAACCCGATTGCTAATCATACGCAGTATGGTACAAGAATCCGCTCGGGCGTCAAGCAAGTATCAGCCTGTGCACTGGGAGAACTGCAGCGCCTGCGCGCTGCGTCATGGCGGTGTTGCGCGGCGAACTGGGTCGGGAGCACGTGCTGGCAGGCATGGGTCGCGGCCCGGTTACCGGGAGTCACCTGTCTGCGACTTGGGCCAGGTTGACCTTGTTGAAGCCTCTGCTGCTGTCGGGGTCGGGGATGTTCGGCACGCCGCGCGAGCGCACGCAGTGGGCGAAGGCGAGCTGCTGGGAGCTCGTTGACGCTCCCGCGTTCGAGGAGCCGCCGGGACCGGTGGATGATGGGCTGCCGCCAACTGCCGCGGTCAGAGGGCTAGTTCGACACACGCGATCATGCCGCCGGCGGCAAGCGTCCGTGGCCGGCACGTGACGCGGCTGCTGTCGTTCATCATGCCCATCTCGGGTTGGATGATTGTTCCGGCCGGCGACCTCGGCGTCCGGCCTGGAAGGCGTGCTGCCCGGGGTGATGTCGATCGTGGGGCGGTGTCGGGACCGGGCGAGGCACCACGAGCCGTCTCCCGCGGGAACGGCTGCCGGCCGGGCAGCCGGAGTCGCCTCGGCTCACCGCGATGTTGGACCGATGTCATGCCGGCTGGCGCATACTGGCTGGATGCGGGTGCTGGTGGTCGAGGACCACGCGACGCTCGCCGACCGGATCGCTCAGGGGCTGCGCCAGGCCGGGATGGCCGTGGACGTCGTGCACGACGGCGCGATGGCGCTGGACGCTGTTGCGCAGACGGCCTATGACGTGATCGTCCTCGACCGCGACCTGCCGGTGGTGCACGGTGACCGGGTCTGCCGTGCGGTGGCCGGCTCCGGCCCCCGGATCCTCATGCTCACCGCGGCGGCCGACGTCGATGACCGGGTCGACGGGCTGGAACTGGGCGCGGACGACTACCTGCCAAAGCCGTTCGCGTTCGCCGAGCTCGTCGCCCGCGTGCGGGCGCTGTCCCGCCGAACGCCGTCGGCGCCGCCGGTCCTGCAGCGCGGGGACCTCACCGTGGACCGCGCCCGGCACCGCGCAAGCCGCGGCTCCCGCCCACTCTCCCTCACGCGAAAGGAATTCGGGATCCTGGAGATGCTGCTGGCAGCCGACGGCGCGCTGGTCAGCGCGGAGGAGCTGATCGAGCACGTGTGGGACGCCCACGCCGACCCGTTCAGCAACATCGTCTCGGTGACCATGACCCGGCTGCGGCGCAAGCTTGGCGACCCGCCGCTGATCGACACCGTGGTGGGAAAGGGATACCGGATGTGAGCCGCCGCCCACGGCTGACCGTCCGGGCACGGCTGACCCTCCTCAACACCGGGCTGTTCGCCGCGTGCGGGGCGATCGTCGTCGCCGTCAGCTACGCCCTCGTGGCGCAGCTGGGGGCGCCGGGGCCGGGCAAGCAACTTGCTTCCCCAGGAGGCGTTTCGGCCAGCTTCGCGGCGCAGTGCCGATCCGAGCAACTGAGCGCCCATCCCGACAGGGACATCCTTGCCAAGTGCAACGCGGCCCTCCAGCTTCGGGGCGCCCAACACCAGCGTGACCTCACCCTGTCGCACCTGCTGGAGTACTCGTTGATCACGCTTGGCGTGGTCATCGCCCTCGCCGCGATTCTCGGCTGGATCGCCGCAGGACGGGCGCTGCGCCCGGTGCACCGGATCACCGCGGCCGCACGGGCCGCGTCGGAACACAACCTGTCGGCGCGGGTCGCGCCGACAGGTCCCCGCGACGAGCTCCGCGAACTGGCCGAAACGTTCGACGAGATGCTGGGGCGGCTCGAGACCGCGTTCGAGGGCCAGCGGCGCTTCATCGCCAACGCGTCGCATGAACTGCGCACTCCGCTCGCCGTCATGCGCACGACGGTCGACGTCGTGCTCGGCAACCCGGACACCACGCCCGGCGACCTGCGCGCAATGGGGGCGGACATCCGCGCCGCGGTGGACCACGCCGAGCACCTGATCGGCGCGCTGCTCCTCCTCGCTCGCAACGAACGCGGGCTCAGTGTCAACGAGGAGGTCGACCTTGCCACGGTCGCAGAAGACGTCCTCGATACCGCCGGCCTGGGTGATCGGCGGGTGCACGCCACGCTGGAGCCCGCCGTGATATCGGGCGATCCCGTACTGGCCGAACGCCTCATCGCGAACCTGGTCGACAACGCGGTCCGCTACAACGCCGCCGGCGGCGACATCTGGATCGGCACCCGAACAGCCGCGGGAAGCGGCCAACTGACTGTGGCCAATACCGGCCCGGTCATCAGCCTGGCGGATGCCGATCGCATCTTCCAGCCGTTCCAGCGGCTCAGCGGCCGCACGTCCCATGACGGCTCCGGACTCGGCCTCGCTATCGTCGCGTCCATCGCGGCGATTCACGGCGGCACCGTCGCCGCCCGCCCCCGGGACGACGGCGGCCTGTCCGTGACGGTGACGGTGCCCTCTGCTAACGCCCCCGCCCAGGGCAGCGGCATCCAGGAAACCGAGCGACCAGGTGTTCCACGCCCAGGCTGACTATGCCCGTTTCGCGGCCGTCAGGTGCAAGCCTGATCTCCCGCCCGGCGGGTTCGTGGGGCTGGTCACGAACCGCCGGCTTCGGTCCTACAGATTGAGGTACGCGCGCGCCTGCTCCGCGGCCTGTGGCCGCGCCTGGTCCATCCCTCGCGGAGCGAGCTGCACGCCCTGCGCGTTCGGTCCGGGGATGTTCGCTACGCCGTGCTTGTCGATGCAGGCACGGCGTGGTCAACCTCGACCGCGACCCTGCCGAGGCTTCACGGCGAGGAGGTGTGCCGCAAGATCGCCGAGGCTGACGACTCGGCGAGGGTGCTGATGCTCACCGCGGCGGACGCGTCGAGCGATCGAGTGCACGGACTTCGCCTCGAAGCAGACGACTACCTCGTCAAGCGGTTCGACTTCGACGAGCTCGTCCTGCGAATCCGTGGGCTCGCCCGACGCAAGCCACCGCCCACGCACGCGTCCTTCACGCGGCGAATGTCACTCTCGAACCGTTACATCGTGTCAGGAGTGCGGACTTTCCGATCGGTCTCTCGGTGACCGAGTTCGGGCGGGCTCGCCGTCCTTCTCACGACTGGCGCCATCGGTCTCGCGGCGTGCGGCGGACCCGGCTCGCCGGGCGTCATGCTCGACCGCACCCTGAGTGGGCTCGTCGGTGACGAACCGTGTCGGCGGATCGCCATCGGAGAGAGCGGAGCCATGCTCCTCGTGCTGAGCGGCACCCAAACGACGGCTTCTCGGGACTTGGTTGCCCGTCGTGGCGATCGGCCACTCATCTCACCAGTATGCGCCGGCTGGCATGACATCGGTCCAACATCGCCGGTAGCGCTGATGTCACCCGCCAGGGCGTACAACTCCGAGCATGATGCCAATTCCCATGCTGCCGGCCGTCCCCGCGGGGGCAACGGTCCGCGGCGACTCACCCGGTGCCGGCACTGCCCGGCGAACGGCACCACCCCTCCGGCTCGCGCCGTCCAGGCGGGACGCCGACGTGCGCGGCCAGCACGATCATCCAACCTTCAGGAAGCCATGATGGCCCGCGTAATACGGCGGGCACGGACGCCGAGAGCGCGAACGGCGGCCGCCATCATGGCCACGGCCGGCCTCGTCCTGCTGGCGGCGGCATGTGGCGGCAGTCCCTCAACCACCGGTTCCGGCGGCTCATCGAATACGGGAGGGTCAACAGCCTCCCAGTCGACCAAGGCCCTTGCCTTCGCCCACTGCATGCGCTCGCAGGGCGTTTCGAACTTCCCCGACCCCGGAAGCAGCGGACAGTTCAACAAGGTCACCCTGGCCCAACTCGCGACTAACAACTCCCGCTACCAGGCGGCGAACCATGCCTGCCAGCACCTGCTCCCGACCCCGCCGGTCGCGCAGCAGCGCAATCAGGCGGCGCAGGCGCTGCAGTTCTCCCACTGCATGCGCACCCACGGCGTCACGAACTTCCCCGACCCCGCAAGCAGCGGCCGCGGCCGCATACCCGACTCCTTCGGAATCGATCAGGGTTCGCCACGGTTCGAGGCCGCCAACCAAGCCTGTGGGAAGTACCGGCCCCCCTACATTCCCTCGAATGCCGCCTATAACGCCTACGCCAGGTCAAATGGGTCATGAGCGGCGATCTTCGACCACCTGCATCCTCATCTGTCCCCTCATCACCGGACGTCACCGAGGCAGTCGGCCCTCGGGAGCTCTTCCCCGTCGGGGTCGCTGTGGATGTCGCGGTGGTGCTCGAACCGGAGCGTCGCGGTCGGGCGCCAAGTGACCTGCGTGATCGTCGGCGGCGGCGTTCTTCAGCAGAGCTGGGAGCGGCACCGTCGACGGTCCAACGCGAAAGAGTTCGTCGTCGATCGTCCAGGCACGCTCGAGTGCACTGGTCAGCGGGGGCGGGTCAAGGCGGCCGTCAAGCACTGCGGAAAGATCGTCTCTCCGAGGCACAAAGGTGGCGGTCGCCGGCCGGGCGCCGGCCCGCCAGCGGTTCCCTTTCGGTTCAAAAGGCTGCCGAGTCGCAGGTCACAGCCGGGTCACAACTGTGACCGGGGTGTGACCTTCGGTTTCGTACAACTGCTCCAACACCGCTTCGACCGGGAGACCGCGCAGAGAGGACAAGTCGTGGCAGAGCCAGCACGGCGTCCCGGATCCGACGATCTCGAAGGATCACACGAGCCTCGGCCCGCCCCTCGAGCATCGACCTGGGTTCCGGTCGCTTCACAGCCGCGTTCAGGACGTGCCAGCAGGTCATTCCGTCCGGATCGCCCGCCCTCGGAACGGAGGCGAGCCGAGCATTCTGGCGCCAGTGTCCTTGCAGATTTCGCGCCGTCGTGACCGGGAGCGAAGAGGTTGCGTAGCTCATCCGAAAAGGCGGTAACCGAGCCCGGCGACGGTCTCGATCACCGGTGGATCACCGAGTCGTCGCCGCAGCCGGCTGATGGTGACAGAGACGGTCCGGGTGAACGGATCAGCGTGTTCGTCCCAGGCGCGTTCAAGGAGCTCTTCCGCGCTCACGACGCCCGACTGCGCGCGAAGCAGTACCTCGAGCACGGCGAACTCCTTCGGTGTGAGCTCGAGCGTCGTCCCAGCCCGAGTGACGGTGTGTTTCGCGGGATCAAGCTCGAGATCCGCGAACCGAAGCACCCTTACCCGAATTTCCGGCTTTCGCCGGGCGAGGGCATGGACTCGAAGGACGAGCTCGGGGAAATGGAAGGGCTTCGCCAGATAGTCGTCCGCTCCGAGCGACAAGCCCGCGACCCGCTCGCCGGGCGCCCCGGCCGCCGTCAGCATGAGCACCATGACCGGAAGCTCGTCCTCGGCGATCCGCCGACAGATGGTGTCCCCGTGGATGCCGGGGAGGTCCCGGTCGAGCACGAGCACGTCGTAGGCGTTGACCGCGAGCTTCGTCATCGCGGATGTGCCGTCGTAGGCGACGTCGATCGCCATCCCCTGGTCGCGCAGGCCTTCGGCGATGTCGTCGGCGAGGCGGCGTACGTCCTCCGCGACGAGGACCCTCATCGCGATCCTGCGGGGACGAAGCGCTCTGCCGTGGCGAGCTCCACTGTCACGCGAAGACCACCGGCTTCCCGGGCCTCGAGCACCACGGTGCCGCCTTCGGCCCCGACGATCGCGGCGACGATGGAGAGCCCGAGGCCCGCGCCGCGCTCGGACGCAGTTCGGTCGACGAGCCGGTGAAACGGCTGCCCCAGCTCATCGACGAGCGCCTGGTCGACGCGGGCGCCACCGTTCTCGACGACGAGACGGACGGTCCCGCTCGCCGACTCGGTGACGATCCGCACCCACCCACCTGCTTCGTTGTGACGGATCGCGTTGTCGATCAGGTTCGAGACGATCTGTGGCACCAGGGTCGCGCTGCCCATCGCCGCCGCGGCGCCGGACTCATGCTCCACGGTCAAGCCGAGCGATCCGATCTCGTCGGCGCGCTCTGCGATTGCCGCGGTGACGACGTCGCAAAGCGCGATCGGTGCCCGATCGGCCACCGCACCGGCCTGTGCACGAGCGAGCGCGAGAAAGCCTTCCAGCAGCCGCTCCGCCTGGTCGAGGCCCTCGCCGAGCTTGCCCGCGAGGACGGTGACCTCGGGTGGCGCACCGACGGGCTTTCCGGTCGCGACCTCGAGCGAGGTGCGCATCATCGTGATCGGCGTGCGCAGCTCGTGCGCGGCGTTCTGCACGAAGCGGCGCTGGGCCTCGAAAGCGGCCTCGAGTCGGCCGAGCAGCCCGTCGATGGTGTCGCCGAGGTCCTTCAGCTCGTCACCCGCCGGTCCGGCGAGCGCGAGACGCTCGTGGAGGTTCTCCTCGGAGATGTGCTGGGTCGTGCTGCGCATCGTCCGCAGCGGCCGGAGCATCCGTCCCGACAGCCCCCAGCCGAGCGCGAGACCGATCGCCGTCACGACGCCGAGCCCCACGATCGACCAGAGCAGCAAGTCGTGGATCGAGTTCGACGCGCTGATACGGACGGCAGTCTGCGTCGCCCGAACGAACTCGAGGCCGCCCGCACGGCTGTCGCCGACGGTACCGGAGGAGTGGCCGCCCGCCTGGGTGACCGTCGCTCCCGGAGGGACCGATTGGCCGGACGGCACGAAGGGCGCGGCACCCACCTGGCGCGCGATGAAGGAGACGTTCTGCTGCGACGGCCCACTGCCGCCGAGCGCGAAGGCGATGCCGAGCAACGCACCGCCCGAGACCAGGATGACGCCTCCGCACAGCAGGGTGAGGCGCATGCGGACGGTGCGCGGCAGGTGGACCTCTCCGCGGAATCGGGTGAGCCATCGTGGTGCTCTCGTCGCCATCAGCATTGCTCCATTCGTCGGCGTCGATCAGCTCGGCGTGCAGCGCGCTCGTCGATAGGGCGCGGAGTCGTAGCCCTTCAGGATGACCGCTTCCGTGCAACAGCGGTGCAACAGCCGCCGTTGCACCGCTGTTGCACCCGTCGGCGTACAACTACGCCTCGTGGAGCAGTCCCGAGCCCAGGAGGCCGTCGTGTCGGAAGCCCCCACCAAGCAACGGCCCAGACAATTGACCAGGCGAGCGGTTCCGCTCGCCCTCGCGCTCGGAGCGCTGACGCTCGCCGCAGCCGCCTGCGGGGGATCACCGAGTGCCTCGGTCGCGAACCTCGGCTCCTCCACGTCCACGTCGAGCCCAACGTCACCGACCGGCGGAAAGGCCTCACCCCAGTCCGGCGGCGGGAAGCCGCAGGGCAACGGCTCCTCCCAGTCGAGCATCGGCATAGGTGGGATCACCGTCCAGTTCGCGCAGTGCATGCGCACGCACGGCGTCCCCAACTTCCCCGACCCCGACGGCCAGGGACGGGTGCAGTTCAGCGGCGTCGACCCGAACTCGGCTTCGTTCCAAGGCGCGCAGCGGGCGTGCGCGAAGGACGAGCCAAGCGGGGGGAAGCCGCCTACGGCCGCACAGACCCAGCAAGCACTCGCCCAAGCGCTCAAGTACTCCCAGTGCATGCGCTCCCATGGCCTCGCCGACTTCCCCGACCCGCAGACCTCACCCGGAGGGGGCATCGGAATCCGGATCAGCATCAAGGGAGGCCAGACAAGCGATCTGAATCCGAACAACCCTTTGTTCCAGAGCGCGCAGAAGGCCTGCCAGTCGATCATGCCGGGCGGGGGCAAGCTGCGCAGCGGTTCGGCAACCGCTGCCGGATGAGGGCACGGCAATCGACGAGGACGGCAACAGCGCAATCAACGTCGTCGATACCTAACAGCGAGATAACGGCACCTGTTAGGACGGTGTTAGCGCTCGCGACGTACAACGAGCTCGCGCGACAGCTCGGAGAGGCGAAGGAGCGGACTGGTGGCCCACAGGTGGCCCGCGGCACCACGACGGACGGCGAACCGAGCGGCACGACCGCGCCAGGTCGCCGCCTTGATCGGCGCGCTCGGCGCCGCGGCCTTCCTGCTCTCGGCGTGTGGCGGCGGAGGCTCCGGCCCGCCCGGGGTCGCGAACCTCGGTTCCTCAACGACGACCACGGCTCCCGCGGCCGCACAGGGCGGCAACAAGGCGACGAACTATGCCGACGCCGTCTCCTACGCCGCGTGCATGCGGACCCACGGCGTGCCGAACATGCCCGACCCGACCAGCAACGGCGACTTCCTCGACGTGAAAGGGGTGCTCAACGGCGTGGCCGGCGTCGATCCCAACTCCTCCGCGTTCCAAAAGGCCGACAAGGCTTGTTCGCACTTCCTCCCAAATGGCGGGCAGATGACCCCAGCCGAGCAGCAACAAGCGATTGCCAAGGCGTTGAAGTTCGTGCAGTGCATGCGGACCCACGGCGTGCCGAACATGCCCGATCCGAAGACCTCGAACGGCGGGATCGCCATCGGAGGGCCGGGACTCGACCCGAGCTCACCAACGTTCCAGGCGGCACAGAAGGCGTGCCGGTCCGTCAGTCCCTTCCCTTCCCCATGAGTCCCGCTGTCGAACTGCGCCACTCGAGCGCGCTCGTTCGGTCGTTGTCGTCCCCATTGGAGGTCACCACCCGTCATGAGTAGCCCGTATCCGACGCCAAGCCCGTCGGGCCGACGTCACCTGCCAACCTGGCTCGCAACGCGGCGGCGGCGGCTCGCGCTCGGTGCCGGCGTGATCGTCGTCGTCGCCGTGGTCGTCATCGCGGTCGCGGATCCTTTCGGATCGAGCACTCCCTCGAGCGCCGGCGTCACGGACAACTCCTACCCGACCTCGACGCGGACCGTTACCGAACAGAACCTCTCCTCCCAGACGAGCGTGAGCGCCACCCTTGGCTACGCCGGGAGCTACACGGTGTCCCTTCCGAGCGGCACGACCGCGTCGACGGTCATTCAAGCCCAGGCGACGGTGCAGGCCGACGAGACCAAGGTCAGCCAGGACGAGACCGCGCTATCGAGCGCGAAGAGCACCGCGAAGCCGTCGAACGCCTCGACGCTGCTCGCAGCGCAAGCCACGGTCAACACCGACAAGACCACGCTCTCAGAGGCCGAGGCGCAGCTCGCCTCGGACGAGCATCTCAGCTGCCCGCCGAGTTCCTCGGACACGGTGACGACTGCGGTCGGCGGAAGCAGTACCCCAAGCTCGAGCTCGCCGAGCAGCAGCTCGCCCTCCAGCAGCTCACCGAGCAGCAGCTCGCCTTCGTCCAGCACCCCGGCCGGCGGGAGCGGAGGCGGCGCGAGAGCGCACCTCAGCGCCGCGATCTCGAGCGGCTCGGGCAACACCGGATCCGGGCCGACCACGACGACGACGATCCCGGCCACTCCGCCGACCGCTTCGACCGGACCTGCCGACCAGACGACGAACACCGCGACCGAGCTCACCGGCACGGTCAACCCCGACGGCGCCGACACGACCTACTCCTTCGAATACGGGACGAGCCCGAACTACGGAGCGACCACCACATCGACCGACGCCGGGTCGGGGACGAGTGATGTCGGCATCACGACCTCGCTCACCGGCCTCACCCCCGGCGCCACCTACCACTACCGCCTCGTCGCGAAGAGCTCGCTCGGCACCGCCTACGGCCAGGACGCGACCGTCACGACGAACGCTGCGCCGGTGGCGACGACCGGCGCCGCCACGACGCTCTCGGCGACGTCGGAGTCCCTCGCCGGGACCGTCAACCCGAACGGCGCGGACACGTCCTACTTCTTCGAGTGGGGCACGAGCGCGGCGTTCGGGCACAAGTCGGCGGTCATCGACGCCGGCGCCGCGGCGAGCGCTGCGTCGGTGACGGCCACGATCACCGGTCTCAAGCCGGGCGCCACGTACGACTTCGCCCTCGTCGCGACGAACGCGCTCGGAACCTCGACAGGGACGACGACGACCTTCCAGGCCGCCGAGTCCTCCTGTGTCGCCGAGCGACGGGTGATCACCGAGGACTCCCAGGCGCTCACCGAGGCGAAGAACGCACTGTCGGTCGACAAGCTCGGCGAGAACTCGAGCGTGACGAGCGCCGAGCAGACGCTTTCGTCGGACCAGGCGTCGCTCGCCGCCGCCCAGCAGGCCCTGTCGGCGGACCAGACGCAGGCGACCAACGCGAACACGACGTTCACCGCGCTCCCCGCGGTCGGCAAGGTGATCAGCCGGGGGATGAGCGTCTACTCACTTGACAGCAAGCCGGTCCCCCTCCTCTACGGCACGACCACCATGTACCGAGCCCTTTCCCTCGGCGTGAGCGACGGCCCGGACGTCGCCGAGCTGCAGGCCAACCTCATCGCCCTCGGCTTCGGCAGCGGCATCACCGCAAGCGCGCACTTCTCCTCGGCGACAGAGGCCGATCTGAAGGCGTGGCAAAGGTCGCTCGGACTGTCGCCGACGGGCGTTCTCGCCCTCGGCGACGTCCTCGTAGAGCCCGGGGCGATCCAAGTCGACACGGTCTCGGTGAGTGACGGGGCCGCGGCAACCGGCGGCTCTGCCGTGCTCACCGCGAGCTCGACGAGTCGGGAAGTGTCGATCTCCCTCGACGCCTCCCAGCAGTCCGAGGTGAAGGTCGGTGACCCGGTCACCGTGACGCTGCCGAACAACTCGACGACCCCGGGCGTCGTCTCTTCCGTCGGAAGCGTCGCGACGGCGCCGGCATCGAGCGGCGGCAGCACCGGCGGCAGCTCGAACCCGACGATCACCGTCGAGGTCACCCTCACCGATCCGAAGGCGACCGGCAATCTCGACCAGGCGCCTGTCACCGTTGCGATCACGAACGCGAGCGTCAACAATGCACTCGTCGTGCCGGTCAGCGCGCTGCTCGCCCTCGCCAACGGCGGGTACGCGCTGGAGGAGGTCGAGTCGAGCGGCTACCACCAGCTCGTTCCAGTCACGCTCGGCCTCTTCGACGACGCCGACGGGCTCGTCCAGGTGATCGGCTCCGGCGTAGCAGCCGGCCAGAAGATCGTCGTGCCGAACACGTGACCGACAAGATGACCGCTACAGAGGACCCGGGCACGGCCGACACAGTGCCGCTCGACCCGGTGCGGATCGACCGGGTGCGGATCGACGCCGCGACCGCGGAGTTTGCGGCGACCGGTCCCGATCGAATTGGCGGCCCGCTCCCGGTGCTCGAAGTCGACGCCGTCACGAAGGTCTATCCGAGCGAACCACCGGTCGAGGCGCTCCGCGGCGTGAGCTTCACCGTGGCGCACGGCGAGCTCGTCGGCATCGTCGGTCCATCCGGTTCGGGGAAGACGACACTGCTGCATCTGATGGGCACGCTCGACCGTCCGACCACCGGCGCGATCCGCGTCACCGGACTCGACGCCGCCCACATGAGCGATCGGGAGCTGTCTGCATTGCGTGCGACCCGGATCGGCTTCGTCTTCCAACAGTTCTTCCTCGCCGAGCACGAGAGCGCGCTCGACAACGTTGCCGACGGCCTTCTCTATGCGGGCGTGGGGCTGAACGAGCGGCGCGAGCGCGCCCATGAGGCGCTCGGGCAGGTCGGACTTGCGCACCGAGGAAGCGCGCGCCCGACCCAGCTTTCGGGCGGCGAACGCCAACGGGTCGCCATCGCCCGAGCACTCGCGGGTCAACCTGCGATCGTCCTCGCCGACGAGCCGACCGGGAACCTCGACAGCGTCAACAGCCAGGCGATCCTCTCGCTCCTCGAAGAGCTGAACGGGGCCGGCGCGACGATCCTCGTCATCACCCACGAGCGCGAGATCGCCGGCCGCCTGCCACGACAGATCGAGATGCTCGACGGCCGGATCGTCGCTGACAACGTGCGGAACGTCCCCTCCCGAGACACGGCGGACGCGTCCGCTCGAGCTCCAGAGCGGGGAGAATCCTGATGGCGATGACCACCCTGCTCGCGCCCCGCAAGCTCCGGCCGGCCGATCTGTCGCGTGTCGCTCTCGTGGGGCTGCGGACGCGCAAGCTTCGTACCGCGCTCTCCGCCCTCGGCATCGCGATCGGGGTCGCCGCGATCGTTGCGGTGCTCGGCATCTCCTCCTCCTCCGAGTCGGGCCTCCTCGCGGAGATCAACGCCCTCGGGACGAACCTGCTCACCGTGACGAACGGCCAGAGCCTCTTCGGCCAGACGGCCGAGCTGCCGAACGCCGCGCCCGCGATGATCGGGCGGATCGGCCCGGTCTCGATCGTCCAGTACACCGGGTCGGTGACGGCCAACGTCTTCCGCAGCCCGCTCATCCCCTCGATCGACACCAACGCGCTCAGCGTCGACGCCGCGAGCCTCGGACTCCCGAGAGCGGTCGGGACCTCGATGGCCAAGGGCACGTTCTTGAACGCGGCGACCGCGACCGAGCCGGTCTGCGTGCTCGGCGCCGCAGCGGCACAGCGCCTCGGAATCGACCGCGTCTACTCCGGCGAACGGGTATGGCTCGACAACATGTGGTTCTACGTCTCGGGGATCTTGAAGCCTGCGGTGCTCACGCCGGAGATCGACTCCGAGGTCCTCGTCGGCTTCCCTGCGGCGGAGAAGTACCTGATCTTCGACGGTCACCCCTCCGAGATCTATCTCAAGGTCGAACCATCGTCCGACACGGCCGCGGTTGACTCGGTGCTTGCCGCCACAGCCAACCCCGAGGCGCCGAACCAGGTCGACGTCTCCCAGCCCTCCGCCGCCCTCGTCGCACAAGCGGACGCGAAATCCGCGCTGAACGGCCTCTTCCTCGGACTCGGCGCTGTGGCGCTCCTCGTCGGTGCCGTCGGCGTTGCGAACATCATGGTCATCTCCGTCCTCGAGCGACGGTCCGAGATCGGCCTCCGCCGAGCCCTCGGCGCGACGAAGGGTCACATCCGCACGCAGTTCCTCGCCGAGGCGATCCTGCTCGCCTTCCTCGGCGGCGCAGTCGGCATCGGCCTCGGCGTGATCTCGACGGCGATCTACGCGTCGACCAAGAACTGGGCCGTCGTCATCCCGCCGCTCGCCTGGGGCGGCGGGATCGGCGCATCGGTCGTCATCGGCGCGATCGCCGGGCTCTGGCCGGCGATCCGAGCAGCGCGGCTATCGCCGACCGAAGCGCTGTGGACCGTCTGATCTCGCGGCACGGACCCCCACGGCTATCGATTCGCCCGGGAAGGCTTGGCGCACGGAGAGTCACCACGATCCTGCGCCGCGGCAATGCTTGCCACGCAGATCCCAGATTTGGAGCTGGTGTGCTCTCATAGACAGCTCGGGGATGGGGACCGACAATCAAGGCTTCGGCTTCGACGCGTCGGAGCGGGCGGAGTCGTCGTCTTCCTCATTGCGCTCCTCGTTGCCGGGTGTGGCAGCGGGACGGCGACGCCCGCCATTGCCAACGTCGGAACGAACACCACGACCTCGACGACGCCCACCGCTGCAGCAGGGAGTTCGGGGTTCCCCGCCAACCTCGCGGCCGATTAGCTGCGCTACGCCAAATGCATGCGAACCCACGGTGAACCTGACTACCCCGAGCCCGGCAGAAACTCCGAAGCACAAGTCAACGCCTTCGAAAAGCTCGATCCGAACTCGCCGCGGTTCCAGACCGCTGCGAAGGCCTGCCGGCAGTACCTTCCGATGGAGGCCCCGGCGTGCTCCGGCGAAACGGCCAAGGTTCGGGCAGAAGCGCTCAAGTTTGCCCACTGCATGCAGACACACGGGATGTCGAACTGGCCCGACCCGAGCAGCAGAGGGGGATACCTGGTCGCTCCCGCCGGTGCCGCAGTCCAATCGACGGTATATCTGAAGGCGGCGAAGATCTGCAGGCCGTTGTTGTCGAGCGGCTGACGGCGCCGGCCTTCCTGTCGCCGTTCGGCCCCACCTCAAGGTCATCCGGCCCGCCGCACGTTCCCGCCCGATCAGCCTCCCTTCGGCGCTCGTCCGGGTGGGCCATTGCACGCCTTCGCGGCTGCTGCGTACCGGGGACTGCTGAAGTCGACGCTCGAGGACGATCCCCCGACAGGCAGGGTGAACCCTCCCTGGGCATCCGGCTCGGGGAAGCCTGTGATCCGGTGTGCATGCATGCACTCGGAAATCTTCAACATCGCGGCGATGTGTGCCGCCATCTGTGCCTTCGTGTACGGCGCCATGTCCGCCGAGCTGGCCAAGGACTGACAGTCCTTCGTCGCTGTCGTGTACGGCGACGCGTTCGGGTCGATCTGTTTCATGTAGCCGTCGGGGTACCCCCCGGTGAGCGGATCGGGGAAGTTCGTGACCCCGTGGGAGCGCATGCAACGGCTGTAGTCGAGCTGCGCCTGCTGGAGCTTCGCCGACGGCGGCGGCCCGCTGTTCCCCGCTGCAGCGGTCGCTGTAGAGGTGTCGGTCGACGACCCCGCCTTGGCGACCCCGGGGCCCGAACCGCCCCCACACGCGGTCCCGAGGAGTCCGGCGGTAGTCAGCGCCAGGACGAGGACAGCAGCTCTTCGCGGGGTCGGATGCCACCCTTGCCCAGCGAGTGTCCTGCCGATTCCCATGTCGCTCCTGTCGCCGCCGGGTTCGATGCTCTACGCCGGGGGCGATAACAGCGGGTTAATCAACGGGGGTCTAACGGGAGCCGTTAGCCCGCTGTTAGGCAGATCAGACAATGCTAGGTGCAATGGATCGCCAAGCCTGAGGACCGAAATGCGCCTTCCCCGACTCCCGCTGCACACTCTTCGTGGGCACCTGCCTGCTCGCACCGTCAGGTCTCGCCTGACCTTCGTCTACGGGGCGCTCTTCCTCGTGTCGGGCGCGGTGCTGCTGGTGATAACGGGTGTGCTGTGGGGACGGGCGACCACCGGTCCGGTCACAATCTCTGCTCGAGTGCCGGGCCGAATCCTGCAGATCGCCTCACCCCCGATTCACGCTCCGCCGGCGGCCCTCGAGCGCCTCCCATCGGGGAGTGCCGTCAAACAGCTTCGAAAGATCGGTCAGCAGCTGCAGCTCGTGGCGAAGCACCAGCAGAGCTCGGACCTCCACCAGCTGCTGCTCTACTCAGCGATCGCGCTCGGGATCATGGCGCTGATTGCGATCGTGCTCGGTTGGCTGACTGCCGGTCGTGTGCTCCGGCCGCTGCGCACGATCACCTCGACCGCGAAGGAGATCTCCGCCTCGAACCTGCACGAGCGGCTCGACATGAAAGGTCCCGACGACGAGTTGAAGCGGCTCGGCGACACTTTCGACGAGCTGCTCGGGCGCCTCGAGCGCTCCTTCGAAGCACAGCGTCTCTTCGTCGCCAATGCCTCCCACGAGCTCCGCACTCCGCTCGCGACGATGCGCGCCTCGATCGATGTCGCGCTCGCGAAGCCCGATCCGATCCCGCCAGCGATGCAGCGGCTCGCAGAAGGCCTTGAGCAGGAGCTCGACCACATCGACCTACTCCTCGAGGGATTCCTTGCCCTCGCACGGGCCGAGCGTGGTCCCGCCGACGAAGACGTTGCTGTCTCTCTCGACGCGCTTGCAACGACGGCGCTCGGACGGCGCACGGGCCCGATCGCCGCGCTCGGGCTCGCCGTTGGCGCGGAGGAATGCCCCGCTGCAGTGGTGAGAGGAAGCGAGACCTTGCTCGCCCGGATGATCGAGAACGTCATCGACAACGCCGTCCATCACAACGTGGCGGGCGGCTATCTCCGCGTCCGAACTGCCGTCGAAGGCGAGACGGCTCGCCTCGTCGTCGAAAACGGCGGCGCTGTTCTCGACGAGCAGGACGTGGGTGCGCTCGTCCAGCCCTTTCGCCGCGTCGGCACCGCGAGGACCGGCTCGGAGAACGGGTTCGGTCTCGGACTCTCGATCGTCGCCGCAATCGCCGAGACCCATGGTGGTCGAGTCGAACTCGTGGCTTTGGATAGTGGCGGCGTTCGGGTCATGCTCGAGCTCCCGCTCGCTGTGCGAACATCGGCCGGAGTCTCCGCGTGAGGGTGCTCGTTGTCGAGGACTCAAAGCACCTTGCCGATGTCGTCGCCGAAGGACTGCGCGACCAAGGCATGGCTGTCGACGTCGCCTACGACGGGCACGACGCGGCGACCAAGCTCGAGCTCAACGACTATCAGGTCGTCGTTCTCGATCGTGACCTTCCTGGCATGCACGGCGACACCCTCTGCCGCATGATCGTCGAAGGTGAGCAGCGCGCGATGGTGCTGATGCTGACGGCGGCTGGCGCTCCGGACGATCGGGTTGCCGGACTCGGCCTCGGCGCAGATGACTATCTCGGAAAACCGTTCCATTTCCCCGAGCTCGTGCTGCGCATCCGAGCGCTCGCGCGCCGACAGCCGGACGCCCGTGCGCGAACCTACCGAGCGGCGGGCATCGACCTGGATGCGCTCGCCCATACCGCCACCCGCAACGGTCGTGAGCTCGATCTCTCGGTCAAGGAGTTCGGCGTGCTTGAGGCGCTGATGCGGGCGAAGCGAGCATTGAGCGCCGAGGACCTCCTTGAGCAGGCATGGGACGAGCATGCCGATCCGTTCACCAACACGGTGCTTGTCACGATCAGCCGCCTCCGGCGCAAGCTCGGGAATCCCCCAGCCATCGAAACGGTGCCGAGCGTCGGCTACCGCATCCTTGATGGGTGAGCTCCATCGACACCTACCTGCGTGCAGTATCGCCGGCTCAGCCCACGGCGCGGCTGGCAACGAGCTCGCAAGGCGGTTGACCACTCGGTCCTCGTCGCCTGCTGGTACATCGTCGCGAGCGACGACACCTCCTACCTCGTCCTCGACCCGGACTGGTTCAATCGTCGCAATGGTCCAGCGCCGCGCGCCCTCAAGGTCTCCGAAATCTTGGCGCTTGGTTGCGAGCTCTAACGAACTACGACGGCGCGACCACCGTCGTTTTGCCGGCCGCCTGACGGGCAAGCGTGCGGGCTGCTCAGCTCAGGTAATGCGCGCCGGGAAGCTGGCGACGCCAGGAGGATCTCGCCTTAGAGCTCGACCATGAGTTGTCCAGGATCCTGCAGTTCGTCCACAGAATCCCTGATGTTGTCGCGGCTGGGGCCCTCTTGTGTGGTGCGGGAAAAGTGATATCATTTTAATATCACTTAATGGTGTGCACTCTGAGGGAGAGATCATGAATCAATCTGCCCAGCCGCACAGCGAACCCGAGACGACACCGTTCGCACGGTCGGCTCCGCGCGTCGAGATCCGGGAGGGGCAAGCGTGGGCCATTAGCGGCTGGCTCGGTGTCCTCGTCGTTGCCGCCTGCATCGCCGCTGTCGTTGTGCTCGACCAGCATTCCGTCGGAGTCATCGTCGTTGTGCCGATCGTCGTGGGAATTGTCATCTTGGCATCGCTCGTCATCGTGCAGCCCGGCGAGACCAGGGTCGTGCGTTTCTTCGGCAGTTACGTCGGCACCGTGCGCCGTACCGGACTGTCATGGATCCTGCCCCTCAGTGACCGACGGAAGGTGAGCATCCGCGTCCGGAACTTCGAGACGAACCACCTGAAGGTCAACGACGCTGACGGAAATCCCGTCGAAATCGCCTCGATCGTCGTCTGGCAGGTTGCCGATACCTCGCGTGCGCTCTACGCCGTCGAGGACTACCTCAATTTTGTGCGGGTCCAGGCCGAATCGGCGTTGCGGCATGTTGCGACCACGCATCCCTACGACGATCCCACCGACAACGGACTTTCTCTACGCGGCTCGACCGACATCGTCGCCGTCGAGCTTGCCCAGGAGGTGGCGCAACGCGTCGCTATTGCCGGGGTGGAGATTGTCGAGGTGCGGATCAGTCATCTTGCCTACGCGCCGGAGATTGCGCAGGCCATGCTGCGCCGACAGCAGGCAAATGCCGTCGTCGCAGCCCGTTCTCGTATCGTCGACGGCGCGGTAGGGATGGTGGAAATGGCGCTCGCGCGCCTCAGTGAGCGCGGCATCGTCGACCTCGACGAGGAACGCAAAGCGGCGATGGTGAGCAATCTGATGGTCGTACTTTGTGGTGACCAACCAGCTTCACCGGTCGTCAACACCGGGACGCTCTACTCGTAATCCGTGACCGACCGCAAGCAGATACTGCTGCGGATTGATCCCGCCGTCCATGATGCCCTTGCTCAATGGGCGGCCGATGAGTTCCGCAGCCTCAATGCCCAAATCGAGTTGCTGCTGCGACGCGCGCTCGACGAGGTCGGGCGAACGCCCAAGAGGATTGGACCATTGCCCAAGCGTGGTCGTCCACCTACCACCTGACCCGACGTGATGGAATCAGCCGCCGGGTCGAGGATCGGCGTTAGGCCGATGTTCCAGGGTGTAACGATTCGAGCGGTCCTCTGGCGCGGGCTCCCACTTTGCGCTGCAAAGGGCGCACTACGCCGATGACCCCCTTGCGGATACGACGGCAACCCCACTCACCTCTTGCCGCCAACGAAGCGGCTGCCGCCCGGCGCGCGTCATACCGAGTGGAGCACGGCGGCGGTCGTGAGTGGGCTCGGCCGCGCCGGTCCTCTGCTGCGCGAGGTGTGACGGACCTGGCGACCGTTACCGACCGAGATCCAGGTGACTACAATTCGGCTCGTTCGGACGCGCATTCTGAGACTGACACTCGGACCCATAATGCCGAGTTGCCGCTCGCTCAACCTGCTTTGATCTCCGCCGCGTGGTGCGTGGCGTGATTCTGTACGCCTCAGTCCCATTTTCGTTGTTAGCGGCCCAGCCGACTGCTACCTTCCGGTGCGCTCGCGGTGCTTGCACCCTGGCCAGCAGCAGGGCCGACGCTGGCCTTCCTCTAGCTCCTCCTGGGTCCGGCGAATGCGGCGCTCTCGCGTTAACTCTTGCTTGGCATCCTCGACCCAGCAGATGAATTCGTTGCGGGCCAGAGGCGTGATGTCCTTCCAGGCATCGAGTGCCGTGGGGTTCGCGATCAGCGCCTTACGGAGGTCTCCTGGCAGCTGGTGCACCACCCCCCCAGGTACCTGCGGGCTGCTCACAGGGCCACGATAGCGAGTCGAACGCCTGGGCAATCGAGTTCCCGGCGCGGGTTAACCCCGGCGCCTAAACGGAAGATCGCATCAGCGTCGCGGGGTTTGGACACTGGTACGGCAGACCGGAGAGGCACACGTCGCACGTGCCGCAACTCTGCACATGGTAGCCCGAGACGTGATCACCGCCGAGAATTGCGTGACCTCCGACCCGACTGGGGCCGACTATGCCGGAAATTTTCGTGACCGCGCAGCACCGGCATCGGGAAGATACCATGCCCTGTGGCGATTGTCAGGACCGTGCGCTAGAGCCCCGAGGCTCGAGCGTCGACAAGTACTTCTCTCCCGATCGGGTTATCGAGATCGACTTCGGAGATCTTGAAGGTCGAACCAACCGCATCAACCGCGGGCTGCTTTCATTGACGTTCTCCTTCGGGTCTATCCGTCCATGTGGCGCGGTCGGATCGGAAACTCGATCGGGTGGGACTCAGCACTCCGGCGTGGCGCAATGTCAACCCGCCGTGGGAGCACCCAGGGGTCGCACCTCACTCCACTTCAGGATGAGTTGGCGTTCGGCGAAGTACCAGGCGCCGTGGATCTTGGCGAACACGTCGAGATAGCGAAGCCACGCGACCATCATCATCCGGTTGCCGTCTTCGGCGTACACGTGGTGAGCGATGGTGTAGCTGTCTCCAGTCGCCTGGTTCCCATCAAGGATGACCGTGCATTGGCCGTTGAAGTGCATCGTCGCCTCGTAGCGGTTCAAGTCATCGAAGACTGGAGAGAGCGCCTCTCGACCCTCGAGCACGTAACTCGGCTCGGTGCCCGGGCCGTCCATGTACACCGCAAAGCGAGTGTGCTCCGTGAACAGCGCCTTCTGTCCTTCCGCGTCTCGGGTATCCGCGCAGTGGGCATAGGAGTCGAACAACTCGCGAATGGCCAATCTGTCGGCGGCCTCCTGCGGTGTGAGTGCCGTGTGCGAGGTCATCCCGGCCGCTCCCCTTTTTGACAGGTGTATTATTATGACAGATGTATAAGAGCAGTTACGGTATCCGAGTGCAAGTGGCGTTGAACCTGAGGCTGAGAGAGCTGCGACGGGCCAGGTGGGCTCTGGTTCGCGAGTTAGGTCCAGCGTCCGATGCCTGACCGCACCGATCCCCGCACCCTTCGAACAGCCCGAGCCTGCGAAGAAGCGATCTTGGATCTCGCCTCACAGCTGCCCATCTCCCAGGTCACCGTCGCCGGTGTGGCGGAGCGCGCCAAGGTGACTAGGGCAACCTTCTACAACCACTACGACAGCCCTCTGGAGCTGCTCATCCAGGTACTTCTCGCCGACCTCGAGCCTGCCCACCTCCACCAGGAGGAACGACGGTCCGACGGCGGATTCTCCGCGGCAGAGATGTTGCGCCTTTCGATCGTCGATGTTGCTGATCACATCGAACGCTTCAAGGCTGTCTACCGACAGGCCGTGCACGACCCAGCCGACGGAGGCGTGTACGAGGCTCTGGTTCAGCACTTCACCGCTGGTGCCATGGCGTTCATCGCTCAGTGCATCCACCCGGACCTACCTGCTGCCAACCACCACGTCATCGGGCAGTTCGTCGCGCACGGAATGGCCGGGGCTATCAAGGCATGGCTCGGCGACAACTCCGTCACGAAATAGGACCTTGTCGACGCCGCCGTCGCCTGTGCACCCGTCTGGTGGACCTAAAGCCAGGAACACATACGACTTTGTGCAACCGGCGGGAGGCTCGCAGGCGGCGAGCTGCGCGCAGGTCCTGGTACTTGGTCTAATTCTAATCACGCCCTACCACCATCAGTACTTTTGTGGCGCTTTGGTGCCCACTGTTCCTTTCCGCTCGAAGCATTCATGAGTTCGAGCCTGGTTGACGAATTGGTCCGGTGGATTTGTCCATGGGCACATGGTGATGGCCGTTCTCTGGACGCGTTCCTCAGCGTGCATCCCGCGTGTACTTGGCACGCTCCGACGGGTTGTCAAGGGCGGGTCAGCGTGAGATGGATAACCCCGTTCGGGGAGGCAACCAATTCCACACTGAAGCGCTGCTCAAGTTCTTCGAATCCATCCCAGAGACGTTCCCCGCGTCCGAGAACTATGGGCACAATCGGAATGTGTAGGTAATCGATGAGGT
>JAODBO010000124.1 GCA_025464005.1 Acidimicrobiaceae bacterium
TATAGTTGTCGGGAGGTCCGGGTCCACCCGGGCTCACCCTGTCCGGGTGGCGGAATTGGCAGACGCGCTAGCTTGAGGTGCTAGTTCTCAGTGATGGGAATGGGGGTTCAAGTCCCCCCTCGGACACCACAGTTCTGCACGCCGATCTCCTCGAGGGTGACGTTCAACCGTGGGGCACCAGCCACGACGACTTCGAGATGGTCGGGGAACAAGGAGACCTCCTCGAGCAACTCGTGGACCAGGACGCGACGCTCATCTTGTGTCGCTTCCTTCCAGACGGCCTCGATGTCGAGCGAGGCGAGGAGCGCCGCGACCTCCTCGAACTTGCGCTCGAGGTCCGTCGCCTGGCGTGCAGCCTCCTCGTCTCGCCCTTGTTCGGCCCGGGCCAGCTCGATCTGCTGCCGTAGTCGCTTTCCTCCTCGGCGTAAAGGTCAGCGCCGATCTTGTCGGCGTAGTGGAGCTCGAGGAGCTTGCGCCTCTTGGCTTCGAGGTCGATCACGAGTGCGTCTCGGCGGGCCTCGGCGCGGCCGGTTGCTCGGCCCTTCGGGCCCTGCGCGCCGACCGTGCCGATCTCACGCCGGATCGCCCCTCGTAGCTCGTCGTCGTCCCCGAGGATGCGCAGGCCCAGCAGCACCGCCCGTTCGAGGGCCCACACGGCCCGACGCGGCATCGCGCAGCCCTTGCCACGGTGCTTGCAGCGGAAGACCGGCTCGCCGTTCTGCCGGTACTCCACGGCTGCGAGACGACCGCACAGCCCGCAGCGAACGCGTCCGGAAAGGATCTCCCGGCTCAGCCGCCTGCGACCCGGGACGAAGCCGCGCTGCGCGGCTGCGAACTCCTCAGGGGTGATCACCGGCTCATGCTTGCCCGGGTACCACTCGCCGTTGTGCAGCACCTCGCCGAGGTAGATCCGGGACTGGACGATCAGCCGCGAGGTCGAGTACTTCACTCCCGTGCGGTCCTCGATCGCCTGGTGACTCAGGCCTTGAGCACGAAGGCGGAAGATCTCGCGTACGACGGTGGCGTCAGCGTTGGGGACCAGCTCGCCGTTGACCAGGTCGTAGCCGGTCTTCGGACGGTTGATCCACTTGCCCTCGCGGACGGCTTGCGCGTTGCCCATGCGGATGTTCTCGGAGAGCTGCTCGCGGTAGAACTGCGCGAACGAGCCGAGGATGTTGTAGAACATGCGGCCCGTGGCGCTGGAGAGGTCGAGCTTCTCGGTGAACGAGTGCAACGAGACGTTCGCCTGGCCGAAGCAGTCCGCCAGGCTGATCAGATCGCCGAGGTTGCGCGAGAGCCGATCGAGCCGCCACACCAGGACGTGCCCGACGTGGCCGCGCTCGACCATCTCAAGCACCTGCTGCAGGCCGGGACGGTTCAGGTCCTTGCCCGACCGGCCGGGGTCCGACACGACGACGACGTCGCCCAGGTCATGCAGCTCCGCATAGGCCTTCAGCCGGTTGGCCTGCCCATCGATCGAGTAGCCCTCCTCGGCCTGCTCCTCGGTCGAGACCCGGCAATACGCGACCGTCAGCATCGGACTCCCCCTCGTTCTTGGTCACCATACGAAGCCCCACCGTGACGAGAACCCTTGCCACGCGGCTGTAGTCGGGAGCGCTCATGCCGACCTCAGCCGTCGGTGCGCCCGGTCGAGCCGGTCTTGGAAGGACATTCCTGAGATCAGCTCGTAGTCGCGAGCGTGCCCTGGCAGGGTGCGCAGAAGGTCGTCGAGCGATCCGGCACCAGTCGCCGCGCCGTAGCTCGCGAGATACCCCATCACGTATGGCAGCAACCTCCGGAGGGCTCCGGTGCCCTTGCCCTCAGCGACGCGCTCGAGGCCGATAGCGGAGGCCGCGAAGGATGGCCGTTGCACTCGCTGCCAGGACTCACTCACCGGCCAGCGTGATCGAGTTGCATCCGAGATCGGGGTGCGTTGGCTCAGCCACTCCGTGGAGGCCGTGAGGTAGAGGTCTGCCGCTCGATCGAGCGCGTCTTGTGCCGTGTCCACTCGGTACTGCGTGAGCCCTTTGCGGCCGAACTCGAACTCGACACGGAAAACCTGGCGTCTGGGGTCGTACGCCGAGCCCCACTTGTCGTGCCACCACAGTTTGCCGGTGTTGGCGACGTCCAGCGACTTGTCGTAGATGCGACCTGCCACCGTCTTGGTGCTGCGCCGGCCGAACTCGAAGCCGGTTAGCCGGCCGTCCTCTTCGTGTGTGTCTAAGCGCTTGGCACGACCCACGAAGTGGGTGCGGTTCTCGACCTCCAGCTCGAATCCCTGCCAATCCGAGAACACGTCCAGCCGGGAGGCGGTCATACGGAGTTGCCGCGTGAACCCCGCCGCCAGATCGGTGAACCAGGCCGCCGAGGCCGCTGGACCTACGGCGTGAAGGTGTTCCGACTTCGGCTGCACGCGAATCGCTGGCAGCGCAGCAGAAGACGTGATGCCTACAAGCCCATGGTCGGTCAGCAGTCGGTAGGGATACCGGCCGAAGGAGCGCGGCTCAACACGGACCTCGACTCCCCCGAGGTCGAACGGGACGGCCTCGTTGGCTTCCTCCGCAGCCGCTCGAGCCGCCTTCAGATCGACCAGAAGCGCCTCGGACACGTCACCGCGTCCCGACATGTAAAGCGCGTCGATGCCTGACGCGAGCTCAGTGAGGGCAGGCATCGAGGAGCCATCATGGCTGCTCGTCCGGGCCTGAAGTCTCACGTCCGAGACAATAGGCCAAGGTGAACTACTTGTCTGTAGTTTGCGACTTCAGTCTTGGGTGTGTCGCGCGGTCCCCGATGAGCATGCCGCCGCCGCGAAGGTAGGCGTCCACGTCCAACGACACCCCTGGGAACTCGAACTCGTCAGGGTGCGAGCCCATAACCTTTCGGAACAGGCTGACCCGCCGGTAGATCGAAGCCCGGCTCATCCCCAGCCGCTGGAGCCCTTCGAACCCGCCTTCGAGGTGCCAGGACAACCAGAATCCGACAAGATCCAAAGCGACTGGCGCGGCAACCTTCCTGGCCACCGGACGCAGTAGTGGCTCCCCCACCGTGTTGACCGCCCGCGAGTAGCTGTCCCAGGCCCGTTTGAGATTGCCCTTCGCCATACCGCGACCCTCTGCCGACGGCATCCTCTCGGCGCGAAAGTCGGTGGGCTCGTCCGCGGCATCGCTCATAGTCTCAGGATAGCGACAACCCACGACGAACGCCCGTAACGTCTCGTCATGCAGTTTGCGGGTGCTGTGTTACAGAGCACGCACCCGCTCGGCGGCCCTTCGCCAGATGGCTAACGGCACCTACCCCGCGGGCGGATAGACCCAGACCATGCTCCGGCCCACTTCAGCGGGCGCTCGCACCCCGTCGTGTTCGACACGGTCCAGCCGATACCCCAACCGGGTCGGGACGCCGCGGCTGCGGAGGTTAGCCTCGTCGCAGTGAATCTCGACGCGGTGCACGCCGTCGAGTTCTAGGGCGGCTCGCGTCAACGCCTCGGCGGCGGCGGTGGCGAAGCCGTGCCCTACGGCGTCGGCGTCCAGCCAGTAGCCCAGTTCGACGGCTCCCGGCCCAACGCGGCGGTGCAGGCCGAACCTGCCCACGAGGTCCCCTTCGTGCGTGAGCGCCACGTACTCGTAGTCGGTGCCCTTGCGCCGTCCCTCCGCAGCAGCCTCAACAAGCTCACGCTGCACGCCGAGCGTCCCGGCCTGCTCTGTCGCCCACGGCATCCACGGTTCAAGGTGCTTGAGGTTACGAGTGACGGCCGCTGCCACCCGCTCTGCATCGTCCTGCGCGAACAGGCGCAAGACGACGCGTCCGGCGTCGATCACGTCAGGGGGGTGCGCTGTCATCGACTGACTGTGCCGCTCCGCGCAGACCGGATGCCAGCCACTTTTCGACACCAGGGTTCCCGCTTGAAGATGCCCACGGAGCGAGGGTAGGGCCCCGGTTACCCGCACTTCCAGCTTGCGTGAGTCGCGGCCCGTCGTCCTCCGCGCTCTGGCGCTGCGGACGACGTCCCCCCTCACACGGCAGCGTGCGCCCTGTCCCCCGCTGGTCAAGGGTCCGCTACGCCGCTCCGCGCCCTTGACCAACTCCTCCCAGGGCACAGGCAGCAGTGATCGGGGGTACGCCGCTCTGTGGGGTCCGGGCTGCGTCTGCTGTCAGTCCGTCGGCCAGGGCTTCAGACGCCAGTCGCCATCCGTGCAGATTCGCGGCGACGGTCCTCGGACACGCAGTGTAATTGCCTGATTACTCCTAGTAGTTGGATGGCCATCGGACTCAGGTCCATCCCTTCCCTCAGCGGACGAGGTGAAGTGCACGCCTACTCGACTTCGAGCGGGCTTCGATCGACAGGAGCAGTTGCCCCGCTGGGTGTGGAAGTCCATTCAGATGAGTGCATCATCCGCGAGGGCCGCTTTCGCGCACATGCCGATGAGCGGACGTGCTCGAAGACGTCACATGGACCGTCAATCCCTTGAGCCATCCGTATGACGTTCCGCCGCAGGCGCCGATGCAAGTCCGGATCGGCCCGTCTAGGTCATGAGCCGACCGGGACTTTGAGCCGGGCCTGGACGTGGACGGTGTGGGAGGCTTTCCGTCATGCCCGAAGGCGCTCTGGACGCGGCGGAGTTCTCGGAACTTGCGGAGCCCCTGCGGCACGAGCTCTGCGTCCACTGCTACCGGTTGCTTGGGTCGTATGACGAGGCCGAGGACCTCGTGCAGGAAGCGCTGCTTCGGGCATGGAAGTCGCGGGAGAAATTCGAGCGTGGGACGAACTTCCGGGCATGGCTCTACAAGGTCGCAACGAACGTGTGCATGGACTTCTTGCGTGCTCATGAGCGCACCCCGGCGCCGTACCCCGAGATCCCGGGGATGGACCACGGCACTGGGGAGGCTCCCCACAAGGTGGCTTGGCTGCAGCCGGCGCCGCTGCCCGAGGACAGCGTCGAGGCGCGGGAGACCATCGAGCTCGCCTTCGTCGCCGGGCTCCAGCACCTGCCTCCCACGCAGCGCGCAGTGACGGTGCTGCGCGACGTGATGGGCTGGTCCGCTGCTGACACGGCGCAATTGCTGGGGATGTCGACGGCGTCGGTCAACTCCGCTCTTCAGCGCGCGCGGCCCACCCTCCGCGCGCGCCTGCCTGAGCGACGGGACGAGTGGCGCCAGGCGCGTCGACCTTCCGGCGAGGAGCGGCGGATACTCGATCGCTACATCGCTGCCGTACAAACACTGGACGCGACCGAGATCGCCAACGTGCTTCGCGATGACGTCGTCCTGACCATGCCGCCGAATCCGTTCTGGTTCCACGGCCGCGACGCGATGCTGGCATTCGTCATGCAATCGCTTGACCCGAACTCGCCGACATTCCTGGGGCATTGGCGATCGGTGCGGACCGCAGTCAACTCGATGCCGGCTTGCGCGAACTACCTACGGCTGCCCGGCACGACCATCTACCGCGCCCAGGTACTCGACGTGCTGGTCATCGAGGGAGGCCAGGTCGCTGAGATCACCTCCTTCGAGCCGCACCACTTCGCTCGGCTCGGCCTGCCGCTGGTGCTGACGAGATTCACCGATGAGTAATCCGGGCTGGCTCCGTTACATGGAGTGAACGGCGCGCACAGGGCGGGCCGACACCTTCCAGGAGCTCATCGTGAACGCTCAGCACAGCGCCACCGAGTCCACCGGCCGCCGCGTCGTCGCCAACCTGGCGCTCACCCTCGACGGCGCGTACCACGGGGCCGGAGGCCCCCAGGACTTCGCACTCATCGCGCCCTACGCGACGACCGACGTCGCTCGAGATCACATGACACGGTTCGTGTCGACCGCTACCACCGCCGTCGTGGGGCGGGTGAACGCCCAGGGATTCCACGGCTTTTGGCCGACCGTCATCGGCGCCGAAGGAGTCGACCCGCGCGACGAGGCCTACGCTCAGTGGCTCGTCACCACAGAGAAGGTGGTGCTGTCCACCACGCTTACCGAGGCCCCAGGGGAGAACTCCCACCTCGCCAACGGCGCCGCGAACGACGTGATCGCCGAGCTGAGGGCGACAGGTGCGGGTGACATCCTCGTCAACAGCAGCCCAACGGTGATCAAGCAGCTGCTCGCCGCGGACGCCGTCGACCGCTTGGAACTGCTCGTCGTCCCCGAGATCTCCGGCGGCGGTGCACGACTCTTCGACGAGGGCCTGCCGGCGACCAATTGGACGCTCGCACGGCACGAGGTCGGCGAGCTGGGCGAGATGAGCCTGACCTACGACCGCGCCCGCTGACGCCAAATGGACGCATCCTCCGGCCCGCCGCCCCGTCGTCCTCGGAAAGACTCCAGGGGTGCACTCATCCGCGATCCACTCGTGCCGATGACTGGAGATGCGTCATTCCGGCCCACGAAGAGGCGGCCCAACGCGTAGGTAGGCGATCCATCACAGCCCTGGGCGCAAAGTTCAACTGGGGACCTGCTGGGCCATGCGCCTCGTTCTGTGCGAAGTCCGAATATCTGCGCCCAAAGGCGGAGCTCTTGGGCTCCTCGGGCGAGCAGACTTCACCTGACGCATGCCTCCGCCTGCCACCAGCCCCTACTAGCCTGTGAGCATGCGACGCTTCGACGACGAGGATCTCACCGGCGCGGAGTTCCGCGAGTGCGACCTGAGTAGGGCCCGGCTGGTCGGCGTGGTCATGCAGGACGCCGAGATTGACGGCTTGGTTACCAACCTCGTGGTCAACGGGGTGCAGGTCATGCCATACGTCGAGGTCGAGCTCGACCGCCGGCACCCGGTGCGGCTGCTGATCCGGTCCGACGAGCCGTCCGACCTGCGGGAGGCCTGGCGGCGGTTGCGGGCCGACTGGGCCACGACCACCGAGCGGGTCCTGTCCATGCCCGAGGGCAGTGAGCATCGCGGCATCGACGGAGAGTGGTCGATGGTCGAGACCCTGCGTCACCTCGTCTTCGTGCACGACTCGTGGTTCCGACGTTGCGTGCTTGGGTTGACCGAGCCGTTCACCCCCATGGGCCTGGCATCGCCGTTCGTGCCCGATCAGGAGGAGCAGGGCCTCGACCCGTCCAGCCGGCCGAGCCTGGACGAGGTGCTGGATGTGCGCGACCGGCAGGGATCGGAGATCGAGACGTGGCTGGGCGAGGTCACGCCCGAACAGCTCGCGCAAACCGCGCCGGTGCCCTCCGACGGCGGGTGGCCCCCATACGCCAGAGGGCGGTCCGTGAGGCAGTGTCTAGGCACAGTCCTCAACGAGGAGTGCGCTCACCACGGCTTCTGCGTGCGCGACCTAGACAAGCTGTCGGGCCAGGAGGCGCCGTAGCCTCCCAGGAGCCTGGTAGTCCTTCGCGTCGAGGGATCATCCACGTCTAGAGCGGTCGATCCTGTGCCGACACGTGCGCCGCGGTAGCCGCCGCCGAACTGGCGCCCCCGCCGCGGATGCGTCACCCGTGAACGTCAGGATCTGCCGTTGAGGGCGCAGCAGGTAGCGACAGCTCTTCGCCAGCAACAACCGACCAACCGCCGCGTCCGCGAGCCGGTCGGCATCGACCGAGTGTCCCCGCATCTCATCAGCTGCGCGGCAGGCACCAACTCCAACCTCGATCGAGCCATCCACAGAACACCATCCGGGACACGATCGGGGACGTCCCGGATGTAGAACCGCACGATGAACCCTGTTGCCAAGCTCGTATTGTGTAGCGCACAATGAATGCACCGGTGGTCGTTCGCTTCACCCAGTCCGCCCGTCGGCACCGGATCGGCAAGGCCCGCGCTATGCACGTCATCAACACGATCGAGCCCGAGGTGGTCCCCGCCGACGACACCAACCGGAACAGGCTGCTCTGGATCGGCCAGACGATCGCGGCCTGGATCTGGAGATCGTCGCCATCGTCGACCCCGACTACCTGCTGGTGATCCACGTCATGCCCCACCACTTCCGCGGGAGCAGCTCATGAGCCGCAAGTACGTCGCTGGCCCCGACATCGACCTCGACGTCGAGATCGTCAAAGACAAGAAGGGTCGGCGGGTCACCGAGCGCCGCGCGCAGGTGATCGCGACCGAGACGCTGGCCAAGGCCGGCGTCGGTCGGCCCTCCTTGACCGGTCCGGGGACCCACTCCCCCGAGATCAAAGCACGAGTACCGGCGGAGCTCCGTGACCGCTTGGCCGCTGCCGCCCGGGACCGCGGGACGACCACCTCGACGCTCATCCGCGAGGCGCTGGAGCGCTACCTGGCGTCCTGATCCAGCGTGAGCTCCGCGCTCAGAGTCCATGTGCATAAGGTTCGTGTCGCCCCTCGGACACAACAAAATCCCCATGGCGCAATTCGCGCTTGTGAGGACCCTGTTCTCCCTCGGCTGGTAGGTCAGACGCAGGCCGAGGGCCTGGTAGACCTCAGCCCGGTTGGCGGCGCTGGCGCGCGAGAGCTGGTCGTGGATCTGCTGCATGGCGCCGATCAGGTCGGTGATCTCTGCCCGCGTGAGCTCCCGTGTGGGCGCTACGGGCTGTAGCTCGAGCTCGGCGGTGACGCGCTGAGCGGTGACCTCGGCGATCCACTGGCTGATCAGGGCGGGGTCGGTCCCGGCTTCGAGGGCAGCGCGGTAGCTGGCGAGCCGCTTATCGCAGTCGTCGATCTTGAGTTGCGCCGCGCTCGAGCGGGCCGCCTCGAGCGGGTCGGACTGGCTGGCGAAGAGCTTGTCGATGGTCTGCTGCCGGCGCTCGGGGTCGAAGAGTGTCGCGAGCCAAGCGTCGAGCTTGGGCAGCAGCAGGTCCTCGCGCAGGTAGACGTTGCTCGGGTGGTCGAGGGCTCGGCTCTTGGCGTACTCGGCTGGGTAGCGGCATCGGTAGTGGGCCTTGTCGTTGGTCCAGTGAGCCTGCATCTTGCGGCCGCAGAGTCCGCAGAGCACAAGCCCGCGGAGGGCGTACTCCTTGGTGGTCGTCCGCACCTTTCGCTCCGCGGGATAGCGGCCGCGGGCCGCCATGATCGTCTGGGTGTGTTGGAAGGTCTCTTCGGTGATCAGTGGTTCGTGGACGACCTCTGCCGACCAGATCCAGTCCTGCTTGGTGTTCCAGCGCAGCTTTGTCTCGTGGCCGGCGGCGACGTCCTCGACGTCGAGCAGGACCTCCTCCTTGCGCTGCCGGTTCCAGACCTGCCTGCCGGTGTAGCGGGGGTTCAGCAGGATGGCTCGGACGGCACTCTTGGACCACGCCACCCCGATCCTGTGGCGGTTCCGGGACGGATCGTGGCCGCTGGGCGAGAGGATGCCTTCGCGGGTCAGTCCCTCAGCGATGGCGTAGATGCCGGCACCACCGATGAACTCCGCGAAGATGCGCCCGACGGCGTGCGAGGTGTCCGGGTCAGGCTCGAGGACGTGCAGGCGCTGCCCAAGGGCCGCCTTCCCTGGGTTCGGGTGCGGTCCAGCGTCTGCGAGGCGGTAGCCGTACGGCGGCCGGCCGCCCAGGAAGCGGCCCTCGGTCGCGGCTTGCGCTGCCATGGCGGTCCGGACGCGGATCTTGATGCGGTTGCGTTCTCCCTTGCTCATGCCGCCGTAGAGGCTCATGACGAGGTCGTGCGCGTCGCTTCCGGGGTCGATCGCTCCGCCGACCTCCGGGACCCAGAGCTGGACGCCGTAGTGAACGAAGACGGGGAATGTCAGGCCGAACTGGTTGCCGTAGAACGCGCGGGCGGGCTCGCCGATGACGACAGCGTCGAAGCCGCGGTTCGGGTTGCGCAGAGCCTCGAGGAGCCGCGCTGCCTCGGGGCGCCGCTTCCAGTGCAGGGAGCGGGACATCCCGACGTCGAAGAACTCGGCGACGACCTCGCCGCCGTGGGCGCGATGAGGGCTTGACTGCGGGAGAGCTGCCAGCCGCGGGAGGAGGCAGGGTCTTGTTGGTCTTCGGTGCTGACGCGGCCGTAGAAGGCGAAAGAGGTCATAACGGCCCTCCTGGGCTTTACGCCGTTCTATCCCAGACGAGCGCCTGCTGCTCGACCTCGGGCGGCTGCCTGTGGATATCGAGCAGCAGCTTCAGCAGGGCACGAGCGACGAGCGGTGTCAGCTGCGGCGGCGTGTCCGGGGCCTCGAAGCGCAGTGGCCCCGTGCCCGAGCCGGATCCAAGCGGTTGCGTCATCGGCTGAGCCCTTCGGGCCGGGAGCGCTCGGGCGTCGGGCGGCTGGGGTCGTGCAGGAGGTCGCTGGCGAGTTCGTGTCGGGCGCTTCTGCTGAGGGCTCGGCTGAGAGACCCGGGGGCAGCGGTCGGTGGAGCGGGTTGGCGGGGGCTGCAGTCGCGCAGGGCGTCGTCGGTGGCGGTGTCGAGGTAGAGGTGGTTGGCGGTGGTGCCGCGTGAGAGGCCGACGTAGCCGCCTTCTTGGCTGAGGGTCTCGTCGGCGAGGACGAGGCTGGTGTGGACGGTGCGGCCTTGGGCTTTGTGCAGGGTCATGGCGTAGCCGTGCTGGAGGTCTCCGCCGGTGAGCCACGCCTTGTCGAGCACGACCCTTCGGCCGTCGGTGAGCTGCACCACGAGTCCGTCGCGGCGCAGCGTCCGGATTGTGCCGCGGGTTCCGTTGAGCAGCTGCCGGTCGTGGTGGTTGCGGGTGATGAGGACCTGGTCGCCCTTGCGGTAGTCCACGGTCCCGTCCGGGGTCGTGATCTTCATCGAGCGGCGGCTGAGGACGCCGTCGGCGAGGAGCTGGTTGCGGATGAGCTGGTTGAGGTCGGTGACGTCACGCCGGTGTGGTGCGAGGACGGCGACCTGCCACGGATCGCGTTCCTCCCGACGGGCGGTGAGGTAGTCGGTGACGAGGGTGGCGCGGAGCTCGTCGCGGCTGGCGTTGAGGTGCAGTCGGTCGTGCTGGGCGTAGGCGTCGAGCGCGGCGGCCGGGTTGCCGGCGCGCAGCGCGAGCAGTGCCTGCAGTTCCCAGGGGTCGGCTTGCCGGCCGTGCCCGCCAAGGTGCAGCGCGTGGGGTTGGTGGGTGAGGGCGGCGAAGGCGCCGCCGGCTTCCATCTCCGGGAGCTGGGCCGGGTCGCCGACCAGGACGACTTTGCAGTCCCGACGTTCGGCCCCGGTGAGGAGTCGCAAGAGCTGGTGGGTGCCGATCATCCCCGCCTCGTCGACGAGCAGCACGCCGTTCTGCGGGAGGTGTTGGTCGGGGTGGTGCAGGAGCCGGGCGACGCTGACGCTCGGCGCATCCGTGGCGTCCTGCAGGCCCTTGGCGGTGAGGGCGGCGACCGCGGTGCCGCGTACCTCGACGCCCTGGCTCGTCCAGGCGGTGACGGCGGCGGCGAGGCCGTGGGTCTTGCCCGACCCGGCCGGTCCGCTCACGACCTCCACCGCCCGGCCGCGAGTCAGCAGCACCTGGGCGAGGTCCCGCTGCTCCGGCCGCAGCCCCGCGGCAAGCAGCGTCGGCATCACCGACCCGATCGGCACGCGCGCGAAGTCCTGGTCGCTCGTGCGGGTGGCGAGGGTCAGGACGCGTCGCTCGGCGGCGAGCATCCCTCGGGTGGTGTAGGTCGGCCCGACGGCGGCGGGGGCGTTCCCGTCGAGCGCCACGATGCTGTCGTCTTCGAGCAGTTCCCGGGTCCAGCGCAGCAGCTCGTCCTTGCCGACGTCCGCGCCCGGGGGCAGCGCACTGATCAGCTCTCGCAGCACAGTGCCCTGGTCGAACGTCGCGCGCTCTCGCGTGACGCCTTCCTCCCCCAGGACCCGCTGCCGGATGGCGTCCCGGTCGATCGGCGGCGGCACGTGCCGGTTCTGCAGGAGCTGCTCTGCCTGCTCGGGACCGAAGCCCTTCGCCGAGGCACGCGTGATCCCGTCCTCGCGCAGGGTGGTCGGGTCGACGTGCCTCTTCGCCGGCCGCGTCGCGAGGCATGCGGCGCGGGCGGCGAGGCTCTTGGCCCGGCCCTTCAGCCCTGCGCCGCCGGTGTGCTCGAGCTGGGTCTCGATCTGGGCGCGGCGGGTGGAGAACTCCCGACACACCTCCTTCGGGACGCCGGCGATCTCCGCAACCCCGCGCTCAACCGGGCCTCAGGCGATGCCGAACTCGCGGGTCAGCTCCGCCCGCAGGAGGTGCTGATAGAGGTAGGACGCGGTGGTCGCCTGCCGGTGCAGGGTGCGGCTGTCGAGCGCGGACCAGCGGCTCCGCGACGTCGGACTCTGGCTCGACCTCGGCAGGCCGGCGGACCCTGTCGCAGAGGCTCTCGCGGATGTGGTCCTCCCGCTGGTCGACGCGAACCAGTCCGTCTGGAAGGAACCCCTCCCCGACTGCTGCTTCGTCGGATAGAGCGGCACGCGCTGCTCACGGGGACAGTGCTGACCCACCCCTCGGGCCACGGCTCGACCTACCGCCGTACCTTGGTAGGGCCGTCTTGTCGGACTTCCCTGCGAAGTTGGATCAGACATTCGTGCGGAGTTAGGGGAAAGACGTGGCGCGCAGTGAGACGTTGCGCACGCTGCTCCGTGCCTGGGCTTCCGGCGACGACGCCGCGTTCCTCGGCGCCGCGCAGGGACTCGTCGAGGAGGAGCGCCGCAAAGGGCACGCACTGCTCGCCGACGGCCTCGAGGCATCCCTCCGCGACCCGCGGCGACCAGGCGGACCCGGCGCGCTCGCGCTTCGTCCCGTGCCCAAGGGGCGCGACGACCGCCCGCTCCTGACCCTCGGGAAGCCCCGGCGCGACCTCGACGATCTGGTGCTACCCAAGGCGGTCCAGGAACTCATCGAGGGCTTTCTGCACGAGCACCACCATCGCGGTCTGCTGTCAGCGCACGCCCTCAAGCCGCGCCAGAAGATCCTTCTGGTGGGCCCACCCGGCAGCGGCAAGACGGCCACGGCGCACGCCATCGCTGCCGACCTGAGTCTGCCCGTCGCGGTTGCCAGTCTCCCGGCGCTGACGTCGTCCTTCCTCGGTGAGACGGCCCGCAACGTGGAGGCGGTAATCCGCTTCGCCGAGAGCTCGCCCTGCCTGCTCCTGCTCGACGAGTTCGACGCACTCGCCACCGAGCGCTCCACGCCGGGAGACCACGGTGAGCTTCGACGGGTTGTCGCGACCGTGTTGCAACTGCTCGAGGAGGTGCGGGGCGAGTCGATCGTCGCAGCCACCAGCAACCACGCCGCGATGCTCGACAGCGCAGTCTGGCGCCGCTTCGACGAGGTTGTCACCTTCGCGCACCCCGACAGCAGGGCGGTCCAGCAGCTCCTCAAGCTCAAGACCCGGGGGGTCGACCAGAACTTCGATGCGCGCAAGTGGAGCACCAAGTTCAAGGGGGCTTCGGCGGCGGACATCGAGACGGTGTGCAACGACGCTGTCCGTCTCGCCGTCCTCGACGGGACCGAGCGCCTTGCCGACGGGCATCTCGCCGCCGCCTTCACACGACTGAGCCACCGACAAGATCTTTTGCAGCACGGCAAGGAAACGGACACGTAAGAGCCGCAAGCTCCCGCCACTTGTCGCGGCAGACCCGTATGGTCCCCGCGTGGTCGAGCTTCCGCTTCCGTATGAGGTAGCGCGCCACGCCCATCTGCAGCTCCAGCGACAACAACCAACCGGACTGCGGCGGCCGGCTCGTGCGCGCGGCGCGCGGAACGGCCCGAACTATCCTGACCAGCCGGCGCACGGCCGCCAGCTCACGGCACAGTTCCTCGCCCTCCGAGCCGTGCATGCCCGACGAACCTCCGTACTCGGCGTCGACCCCGAACTGGTCGTCGTCCTCGAGCTTCACCGTGCTTCCGACGCGCTGGCGAGCTACCTCCGCAACGCCAACCTCGAGGTGCTCGACTGGTTCGACGACCGCGTGGTCGTCACTGCCGCAAACGATCCCGAGCTGCAGGCGTTCCGAGAGCGTCTCGACGCCTATGCCGCTGGACCCGCAACACCCGCCGGGCCATCGCCCTCCGACACCTCCGACGGAGACGCTGCCAGCCCGAACAGCGGCACCGGCCGGGAGCCCGATGACGAGTCGGACTCACCCGCTAGCACCGCGGCCTACCAAGCCCTCTTCGACGAGATCAGGAGCCTCCGGGCCTTCGGCCCGACAGAGGCCATCACACCCGCCCTAGCCGAGTCCCTCTCTACCGCCGCACCAGGCGAGCCCCTCCTCGTAGACGTGCAGTGCTGGTGCCCAGAGAACGAGCAGGAAGCCCGCGCACGGCTCGACGCTGTCCGCCAGGTAATCGAACAGGCACCGGACGGCTCCGTGCTCGACAGCACCCTGCGACACCGCGCGGGCCTGTCGCTCCTGCGTGCCGAGCTCAGTCCCGACCTGGCCCGCAGCGTGGCGGGCATCTCCCACGTGCGACGCCTCGATGTCCTGCCGCGTCCCAGCCTGGGGCGAGCCGAAGTCCACGGCGTCGAAGAACGGCAGCTTCCGATCGTGACGCCGCCTGACGCCTCGGCACCGACAATCGCCGTCATCGACAGCGGCATCCGCGGTGGCCACCCTCTCCTGGCCGGAGCCGTCGTCGACCAGCTCGCGGTCGCAGGACTGGACGCTGAGCACGACGGCGACGGCCACGGGACCTTCGTCGCTAGCCTTGCCCTGCACGGCTCACTCGAACCGCTGCTCTACGCCGGACAGCCACTCCGCGGTGCCGCCAAGCTCGTCAGCATCCGCGTCTTGGACGACGACAACTTCTTCCCGAACACCACCCTGTGGGAGAAGGACCTCCTGGACGCCCTCGATCTCGCAGCCGACGCCGGGGCCCGCGTCATCAACCTTTCCCTCGGCGACGCCCGCCGCCCGTACCGGCCCAGCCGCCCGACGCCCCTCGCCGCCCAGCTCGATGCCTTCGCCCGCGAGCGCAACATCGTCCTGGTCATCAGCGCAGGCAACTACCCACACACGCTCTACCCGGCCGACCCCGACATCGTCACGGGGTACGCCGCCCACCTGCTGGAGGATGACGCCGGAGCAGGCCTGCTCGACCCCGCCACCAGCGCCCTCGCCCTCACTGTCGGCGCCCTCTGCGCCGACGACGGGCAGGGGCAACGACCAGCCCGACAGTACGTTGACCACGTGCCAGCGGGAGGTATGGACCTACCCAGCCCCGTCACGCGCCGGGGCCCAGGCGCTGCCGACATGGTCAAGCCCGAGATCGTCATGCCCGGCGGCAGCCTCGCCATCGACGCCGCAACCGGACGCATGACCCCAGGCAGCGCTCACGAGGTCGTCGGCGCCGAGGGCAAGCGCCACGACCGCCTGCTCAGCACACGACTTGGAACAAGCATGGCCGCGCCGCTGGTCACCCATGCCGCAGCCCGCGTCCTCGCCGAAGACCTCGGACGGACCGCCAATGGGGTTCGCGCCCTAGTGCTCTCCTCCGTGCGGCCCCTGTCCCGGCTCTACGACGAAGACTCGGACGCAACGCGCCGGGCAACCCGCCTGCTCACCGGGTTCGGCCGGGCCGACGCCGAGCGCGCGGCTACCTCGACGGACCACCGTGCCGTGCTCATCTCCGAGAACTCGCTGCCGGTTAACTCCGTTCACCTCTACAAAGTGCCGATCCCGTCGAGCTTCCGAGCCCCCGGAGGCAAGCGAAGCATCACCCTCGCGCTCGCCTACGATCCACCCACCCGGTCGACGCGGCTCGACTACCTCGCCAGTCGAATGCACACCTATGCCTACAAGGGCGTCGACCTCGCCACCGTCGCCAGCGCCTTCCTCGCCTACGCACCCAACGACGACGAAGCGGACGCGCCTGCCGGGCCCGCCGGCCTTGCCAACAAGGCTCTTAAGCCCTTCATGCCATCAGACAGCGACCGCGGCCGCGGTGCCCATCACGTCGCACAGTGGCCCCGCACCCGACCCGTCACCGATGACGGCGACTTCATCTTCGTCGTCCAGAACATCAACAATTGGGACGAGCCTGACGCTGAACAGGCCTATGCCCTCGCCCTTGTGCTCGAGCACGAAGACGGTCCGGCTCTGTATGCAGAGCTGCGCGCCGAGGTTGAGGCACAGCTCGAGGCGACGGTCATGCTCGAGGTCGAGCTGTGATGCACAACCGGTTCAGGCAGCGGTTGAGCGCGACAACAAGACGGGAACTTACGCGTCAGCCTCGCTGACATGGTGAGCGCGATTGCCGTCCGGCAATGCGGCAGCGTCAAGTAGCCGGATGTCAGCAGCCTGCTGGGTCATCAGAGCGCAAAGTCCGCGCGAGCCATGCCACCCTGCATGGGTCCGATCTGTCCTCGGACACCAGGCCCCGGGTCTTCTGACCTGGGGTTTTCCGTTTCCCGGAGCCACGGCCGACGCCTGTTGCCACAACGGTGCGACAACCAGGCCCCGGCGCCCCGCGAAGGCTGGTTCAGCACCCCGACCGCAAACGGGGACACTTGACCGAGCGCAGCACCACCACCCGGACTCCCAGGCCGACGGCCGGGCCCGTAAGCCATCCGCGCGCCGCAAGGCCGGCAACGGCGACGGCGGCATCTACGCCCGCAAGCTCACCAGCGACAGGACCGTGTACGACGTCGTCTGGTCCTACCGCAACCCGCTGGGCGGCCCGAAGCGCGGGACCAGGCGGGGCTTCCCGACCAGGGCAGACGCCGCCGCCTTCCGGCGCGACGTCACCCAGGCGGTCCACAGCGGCCGCTATGCCGCGCCGAACAGGACGCCGCTGGCCGACTACCTCGCCAGCTGGCTGGTGGGCGCCCGGCTCAAGCCGCAGACCGTCTCCGGCTACGAGCGCAAGATCCGGCTGCACATCAGCCCGCACCTGGGCCACCCGGCCCTCGGCGACGTCAAGCCCGCCCACCTCGACGCGCTCCACCAACGGCTAGATCCGCTCCCCTAGCCGCCCGTCGATCTGGGGCGGTGTTGCCTCGTCGATCGGGAGGAACTCACCGGCGGATTGCTTGAAGTCGAAGGTCCCTTCGGCGGCGGATTGCAGCACGGCCGGGGCACGGCGCAGCGCAGTGTCGAGAGCTGCCTCGTCCGGCACATCAATGACGAGCTTGAGCCGACGTCGGCCGCCGCGGGACTCCCGCACAGTCAGGTTGAAGCGACTGCGCTCGTGTTCCTGGCCACCTGGGCGCCACAGGTACTTGCACGCGTCCCAGAGGGCGCTCGCGAGCAGATTGGGCCCCAGAGAACTGAGCATCTCGGTGGTGAACTCGACGAGGACGAGCGCCGTCGAGACGCTGTTGAATTGGAACACACGCTCAGCGCTAGCCGGATGCGCGATCGCCGCGGAGAGCCGGGCTGCTGCCTCAGTCATCTCATCGTCGGTGAAGTGGGCCGCGTCGCCCCCGATCTGGACATCCCTCTGCGGGGCCGCGTCAGTGTTGTCGATCGGCTCGGTGAAGGTGAAGCTCATACCTCCGGGCGCTCCGGCTGCCGCAACCTCCGCCTCCCAGGCCTGCCACACCTCCTCATCGACCAGGAACTCCGCCCAGGCGGCGTACTCACCATCCGGGAGCTGTTCCACCCCCGGTGGCGAGGATCTCGGCCGCCACCGGCCTGCGGATGTCATGGTTGAGGTGCATCGGCATAGCGCCCGACTGAACGGCTGCTGCGAGCTGCTCCATGTCATCCCGGGTGAAGCGCATGCCGCCGTACACGGGCACGGCATGCGTCGTCGAGATCCTGGCTCGGTGTCGCTGTTTCGCCACGGCACACTCCTCATCCCCATCGGCGCTGCGGGAAGTCCCCCAGTACGGACACGCCGTACCCGCGCCGACATCGCTGCCCGCTGTCTGTGACGGATGTGACCAGCGAAACAGATGTGACAGAAGTCGGATTTCAAGGCCACCTTAAACGCCCGACAGCGCGAAACTGCGCAGGCATGTCGGCGTGTCGGCCGCTGGCCCGATGACCCATCTGCTGTCGTTTGAGCACGCAGGGGGGCCGGCGAGCGCAAGGGAGGCAGGCACGTGACAGCCCAGCCTCAGGCGCGCCCTGAAGCTGACGGTGATGCGAGCCCGGCGGCACGGCGCAGCATCCCCCGTCCACTGCGTTGGTTCGGCCGGAACCTCGCGCGGCTGGTGGCCATCGTGGGACTCAATCACCGACGACATCAACGTCCCGGTCGAGTCCTACTCCACCGCCGGCCAGCGAGTCATCCCTGGACTCGTGTGGGTCACGGCAGGAGTACTTCTCGTCGCTGGCCTGGCCGGCACGCTCAAGGCGTTCAAGGGCAGCGTCACGATGCCGGGCGCGGCCCTGGTGAGCTTCCCGGACCTGCGGCCTCACCACGCTCACGCCAAGCCGCGCATGCCCGCTCCTGGCACTCCCCCGCAGGCAACAGCAGTGCCGTCGCCGGCAGCCAGCCCAACCGGCCAGCCCGCAGCGGGCTACCCGCAGGCCACGGGCGCTTAGCCCCGCCCTGCCTGCGCCGACTACGCGGCGATCCACAGCACGCTTCACGGCGGCAACGCCCCTGCCGATGTCACCGGGCGGTTTGAGGGAACCTGGCGCCATCTGAACTGGCCGACGCTCGGGTGCATGCAGGGGCCCCCTGAGCGTCACCGCGACGTTTGGATCGTCCGGCTCGACGGTGGCCCAGATGGCAGTCAGCTGCTCGTCGACGTCGCCGGGCACACCCGCGTCGTCTACCACGCCCTGGAGCAGCCGGTCGCAGCAGCACTGGACGCTCTCGCGGATCTCGACGACCGGCACGTGTTCGGCGACGGCCAGTACCAGCTGGCCACCTTCCACGACGGGACCTGCCGCTTGGCAGAGTTCAGCAACCGGTTCCCCGCGACCCTGCTGCCTGCCGCCGCCAGCGCCCTGAGCACCCGCATCGGCATCCACACGGGGTATTTCCCGGAGGTCTCGGCGCAGTCCAGGACAGCCAACGGGTGGAGGTACACGGTGTGGCTGCTGGCTCCGGCCGGCACCTATCCCTACTACGTGCAGGTCGGGGAGCGGGTCGTCGACTACGACGCCCGCACCGTCGTCGCCTCAGCCGCGGACTTCGGCCCGGTCACCGACGGCACACGGTGCGATGTCAACGTGACCAGCTCGCGTTGCTGGCGGCCCGGCTGCGACACGGGGCCCCAGGTTCCTAACCGTTCGGGGTTGCACCGCGAGTCCGCGATCGGGCTACCGTCCAGCGTGCCCAACAGCCGTCCTCTGCCAGCGCGGCGTCTCACCGGCATCGGGCGTCTCGCAGCAGACATCCGCGCCGCGCGGGGCGACCGGCGGCGAACTGTCGGTGACTCCGCTGACTGGCTGACCAAGAACGTCGCCGGAGATGCACCGTGGGAGGGCATCGAGGATCTAGCAGTCGCCGCTTATGACGACCAGCAGCCCGACGCCAGCGCACGGGCGATCTGTCACCACATCGAAGTGGTCCGCGGTGAGCTCAGCCGCCAGCTTTGGTCTCGGCAGATCTTCGTTGGCGTCAGTCTCCTCGACGACCTGCTCTACAACTGCGCGCGCGAAAGCTCAGCGGAGCCCGTCCTCGCCGTTCTGAACAAACTCCGCGGAAGCGGCTTGAACTACGAGAGCCTGCTCGTCTTCCCGCTGCAGGCCTTCGGCATTCTCGCGGCTGGTCTGCTTCGACCGCTGCAGCAGGCCAGCACCTTCGTGCTGAACGAAGAGCATCGTTTCGTCCTCGCGCCACAGACCAACAGCCTTGACCGGACGACAGAGCTGCTCGAGCAGACCCGGCTGAAGTTCGGGCTCGCCAAGCCGATCGACCCCGAGCTCATCGTGCACTGGCGCCGCAGCCGAGACGCCAGGTGGCTGGAGAACAACCCGCTGCTGCTGGTCGCCGTAGCGAACATCGACGGGTACTTCTACGAGAACGAGTTCCTCCTCCTCGGACGCATCAGGGCGCTGACCGCTGCCATCGTGATGCTCTGCTGCATGCAGCCCCAGGCCGACGAAAGGGAGGCTTTCTTGTTCAGCTCCTCGCAGCTGAACAACTGGGAGACGCGTGACATCAGGCACTACATCACCCTGACGGACCACCGCGGCTCACACCTGACTGGACGTGCGGTACCCATCCACAAGCGGCAGCAGGCTGGGGAACTCAGCGAGCTCGCCGTGGAGCTCAATCCGAGGTTCTGGAACCGGAGCCAGCGACGTGCGTCGGAGATCTACAGCAGCGTTAGCGCCCTCTACGACGGCTATCTTGCGCATCACCTCGGGAGCCGGCGGGAGACGGTCCGCGGCCGCACCCACCAAAAGCTCATGGAGGCCGTCGACTACTTCCGCCGGTCCCACGCCGGCGACAGCGACGACTGGCGCTCCGTCGTGTTGCTGGCGACCTCGTTCGAGATGCTGCTGACCGACAGGTTCGAGTACCAGGTGGCGGAGCGGCTCAAGCGCCGCACCGCGCTGCTGCTTCGCGGAGTCAGAGGAACGAGGGCCTATCAGCAGGCGGTTGTCGACCTCTACTACGCGCGAAGCAAGGCCGTGCATTCCGGAGTCCTGACGCAGGCCGATCTTGCGACGGCCCGCCAGGCGTTCGTCCTGTGCTTCCTCGCCATCATGAGGCAACTGCCCCGGCTGCCAGCCCGTGAGCAGAACCCCATGGCCTTCCTGACCGGCGACCTCTGAAGCCGCCAGCGCCATCGCTGTACGGCCTTTGCCGCCTCGCCTCCGTCACCGGAGCGCGGCGAGCCAGCGGGCACTAGCACTGACGACATTCCTGCAGAGTCTTCAACAATGACTCCGGCATCACCGGTGCTACGCCTCAGTTCGCGGAACCCACCGCCGGCCTCACGGTTCACCGGGGACGCCCGTACCCCTTATGCACCTCTGGGCCGCCAATCCTCGGCGGCAACGACAGCGACCCATAAGGCACCTCAGAGCGAGATCGCTCCCAGCCAGCTCGGACCGGGCAACTTGTCGGGATCGCCCCTCGGACACCCAGAAAAAGGGCCTCTGGCCTGCGCGTTTGCAAGTCTTCCACAGGCTGTCAGCGCTCCTCGAAAAGTAGGCCAGTAGCGCTCTTCGAAAAGTGAGCCACCCAACCAAGATCGGGCGGGTGATCACTGTGCAGGACTGGGCTGAGATTCGGCGGTTGCACTTCAGCGAGGGGA
>JAODBO010000143.1 GCA_025464005.1 Acidimicrobiaceae bacterium
TCGCGCACGGCGTTGTTCGTGCCCGACGCGATGCCCTCGTCAGCAGTGCCGACGGAGGTGAGGACCAGCGACGCCACGGGCACGAAGAACAGCGCCATTCCGACGCCGGACAGCACGAAAGCCGGCACGACCGCGGCGTAGGAGACGTGCTGGCCGAGCACGACGGCCATCCATCCGAGCCCGGACGCCTGCAGCCCGAGCCCGATCGTCACGAGGATCCTGCCGCCGACGCGGTCGACGAGCATCCCCGCGATCGGAGCCACGATCACGGGCATCGCGGTCCACGGCAGGGTGCGCAGCCCTGCGGAGAGCGGCGAGTAGTGCTGGACCGTCTGGAGGAACTGCGCCAGAAGGAAGATCGAGCCGAACATGCCGAAGCTCATCAACAGCGCGACGACGTTGATGACGGAGAACTGGCGGCGCCTGAACAGCCGCAGCGGCAACATGGGCGAGCGCCGGGTGCGCTCCCAGGCGACGAACGACGCGAGGAGCGCTGCGCCGCCGAGGAAGCCGCCGAGGACCTGGGCGCTGAACCAGCCGGCCTGGCCGCCGCGCACGAGCCCGAGCACGACGCCGAACAATCCGAGGCTCGCGAGGACGACGCCTACGAGGTCGAGCGAGCCCCCCGGGCCGTGCGACTCCCGGAGGCGCAGGCGTGCCAGCGGCACGAGGAGCACGCCGATCGGAACGTTCAGCCAGAAGATCCACTGCCACGAGACACCCTGGACGACCGCACCGCCGACGAGCGGACCGACGGCGACCGCGAGACCGCCGAGGGCGCCCCAGATGCCGAGCGCAGCGTTGCGTCGCTCGGGCGGGACGGCCGCGCTCAGCAACGTGAGCGACAGCGGCACGAGCATCGCGCCGCCGGCACCTTGCAAGGCCCGAGCCGCGATCAGGGCACCGATGCTCGGCGCCAGCGCGGCGGCTGCGGATGCCGCGGTGAACAGCACGAGACCCGCGACGAACATCCGGCGGCGACCGAAGCTATCGCCGAGGGCGGAGCCGGTCAACAAGAGCACGGCGAAGGTGAGCGTGTACGCGTTGACGGTCCACTCGAGACCCGCCAGGCCCGCGTGCAACCGCTCGCGGATCACCGGGAGCGCCATGGTGACAACGAGGTTGTCGAGCGCCGCCATGAACTGCGCGACTCCGGTCACCGCGATGGCCCAGAACGTCGAGGATCTCGCGCCGGGCGTCGCCCCAAAGGACCGTCGGCTCGCCGATCCCGGCGGGACCAGGACTGTTGCTTCACCCATTGCACTCCTCCTAGTGATCAGTCACTTACATATGGGTCCGGACGAACTCTGTCGTTGAGGCGCTTGGCTCAGCTCGGCGCGCGCTCGGTCGGGGAGCGTCGGATAGCGCCAGGCGGGCTGGCGCCGGTCTCCTGACCGGGCAGGCAGTCGATCTCGCTCCACAGCTCTTGCACGTCCTGCAGACCGAGGGCCGCGACGACGTTGCAGAGCATCCCCATCGCAAAGAAGGGTCGCAGCGACTCCGGACCAACCCCAGCTCGCGACGCGACATAGGCGACGAGTTCGGCGTAGCGCTCTCGCACGAACACCCTGATCTCGGGGTTCGACGAGGCGGCATAGGCGTGCAGTTGGAGCAGCAGCAGATCGCTGTCGGTGATCAATGCCGAGTACGCGGCGCCCATGGCATCGAGCGCCTCAGCGCCCGTCAGGGCTTCGCTCGCTCGCTCGAACGTCTCGATCACCTGCTTGAAGCACCGCCCGACCGCTGCGAGGAAGAGCGCCTGCTTGGTCGGGAAAAGCCGGAACAGGTACGGCTGCGATATACCGGCGCGGGCCGCGATCGTCTCGGTCGAGGTGCCGTCGAGGCCCCGGCGGGCGAACTCGCCCACCGCAGCGGCGATGACCGACGCACGGCGCTCCTCGGCGCTCATGCGGATGCCGCTGCGGGCGGGAGTGGCCATGGATGTTAAGTTAGTGATCACTCACAACCGTGTCAAGGACGGACCGTCCGGACCACTCCCTGCGGGCAGCGCCCGTCGGCTCAGATGGCGGGCGGCTCGTAGACCTCGGGGTTCACACATGCCGGAAGCCGCTCGCCGGCGACTCCGGCCAACAGGTTGTCGACGGCGAGATCGGCCATGCGGGTGCGCGTGACGACCGTCGCGGAGCCGATGTGGGGAAGGACGATGCAATTGGTGAATGCGAGCAGCGGGTCGTCCGGAGCGATGGGCTCCTGCTCGAGCACGTCGAGGCCGGCGCCCCCGATGGAGCCGGCTCGGAGCGCGTCGCTGAGTGCCGCCTGGTCGACCACCGCACCACGTGCGGTGTTGACGAGCACCGCCGTGGGCTTCATCAGGGCGAGCTGCTCGGCACCGATGAGATGGACCGTCTCGCTCACGAGTGAGACGTGCAGGCTCACCACGTCGCTCCGGGCGAGCAGTTCGTCGAGCTCGACGAGCTCGACGCCGTCCATCGGCTGGGGCGAGCGCGACCAGGCGATGACGTTCATGCCGAACGCGGCCGCGCGCCTCGCGACCGCACGACCGATCCGCCCGAGTCCGACGACGCCGAGCGTCGAGCCGGACAGCTCCATTCCGAGCATGAACGCCGGGTCCCAGGTCTTCCACTGCCCCGCGAGGATCGCGTCGCGTGCTTCGACGAGCCGACGGGTCGTCGCGAGCACGAGCGCGAACGCGAGATCCGCCGTCGCCTCGGTCAAGACCCCCGGGGTGTTGCCGAGCGGGATACGCCGCCTCGTGAGCTCGGCGACGTCCACGTTGTCGTAGCCGACGGCATTGTTCGACACGACGGCGAGATCGGGGCTCGCGTCGAGCAAATCCGCATCGACACGATCGGCCGAAGTCGCGAGGAGACCGACGACGTGCCGGGTCCGCTCGCGCAGCTCGGACGCGCTCGGCGGACCGTCACCGTTCCAGACCTCGACCGCGGCCGACTTCTCCAGCCGGGAAAGGACGGCGGCCGGAAGCGGCCGGGAGACGAAGACGGGCGGCAGTCCCGTGTCGGGCGCGGCTCGATCGCCGGGTGCTTCGGTGCGGCCAGGTGTTGGGGAGTCCATGTTTATCGTCTCGGCTCGAGTAGCGCCGGTTAGAGGAGCGCGAGCACGGCATCGGCCGAGCTGGCCTCGAGGCCCGGGCCGGGTTCGACGGCGAGGTGGGTGACGACGCCGTCCTCGATCACTACCGCATAGCGCTGGGAGCGTGGCCCCATACCGAAGCCACTCCCGTCGAGCTCGAGGCCCATCGCCTTCGTGAAGTCGGCGTTGCCGTCGGCGAGAAGCAGCACCGAGTCGCCGACCTGCTGAGCGGCACCCCAGGCGCCCATGACGAAGGCGTCGTTCACCGAGACGCAGGCCACCGTCGTCACGCCCTTGGCACGGAGATCCTCGGCGCGCACGACGAAGCCGGGGAGGTGGTAGTCGGAGCACGTAGGCGTAAAAGCACCCGGCACCGCGAAGAGCACGACCTTGCCGGTGCCGAGGGCGTCGCCCGTGCCGATCGGCCGCGGGCCGTCGGCAGTCATCGTCATGATCTGGACGTCAGGTACCCGGTCTCCGACTGCGATTGCCATAGCCGTTGCTCCTCCTGCGCCACGATCTCCCGGGCGCGACGATGGCCGGCCGATCCGGCTCGCTCGCACGACAGTGCAGTGCCACCTTAGGACGGGCGCGCCCGCCTACGAGCGCCCGCTCCCGCTCGCCGTCGGTCGCTGCACGTTCCTCGCGCAGTTCTTCGCGCACCGGCGCGCCGGTCATCGCGCGTTTCGCAGCCAGTCCTCGAGTCCAGCGATGTGGACCGTCGCCCTGGCCTCGGCGATCTCCGGCTCGCGCCGGGCGATCGCGTCCACGATCCCGAGGTGCTCGCTCGTCGTCCGCTCGTAGGCGTTCTCGTCGGTCACTCCTCGCCATATCCGGCCCCGGTGAAGCGGCCCCGACATCGACTCAAGCAGCGACACGAGCACGGGATTACCGCAGTAGGAGACGATCTGGCGGTGGAACTCGAGGTCGTTGGCGACGAACTCCTCGACGGGTGCAGATGGAAGCACGCCGTCGAGGATCTCGCGGAGCCGCGCCAGCTGTTCGGGCGTCGACCGACGAGCGACGATCGCGGTCGCCGCAGGCTCGAGCATCCGGCGCACCTCGAGGAAGTGGAGCACCGAGTCGTCACGGTGGAAGTCGACCACGAAGCTCACCGCTTCGAGGAGGAGCCCCGAGTCGAGGCTCGTCACGTAGGTCCCGTCGCCCTGGCGGACGTCGAGGATGCGCACGAGCGTGAGCGCCCGGACGGCTTCGCGCAACGAGCTGCGCGAGAGCCCGAGGCGCGCAGCGAGCTCGTCCTCCTTCGGCAGCCGGTCGCCCGGCCCGAGGACGCCCGAGACGATCATCTCCTTGATCTTCTCGATCGCCTCGTCGGTCACTGCCATGGGGGCGGACCTCGTCGCTGTGGCGCGCGCCGCTCGGCCATGAGCCTCAAGGCTCCGTCGCGCCGCTCTCGAGGCCGTAGAGGCGCTGCGCGTTCCCGCCGAGCACAGCGAGTCGCTCGCCGGGTGTGAGCTGTGCCAGCAGCGCGCCCGCAAGCTCTACGACCTCCCCGTAGTCGGCGACGACCGTGCACACCGGCCAGTCGGAGCCGAACACGAGCCGCTCGGGCCCGAAGGACTCGAGAAGGTGGTCGACGAACGGACCTATCGCCTCTTGTGTCCAGCCGGGCCCCGCCTCGGTGACGAGCCCCGAGATCTTGCAAGCGACTCGGCCCGTGCCGGCGAGGTCGGCCACGAGCGAGGCCCAGGGCTCACCGACGCCGGCCGCGATCGTGGGCTTGCCGCCATGGTCGAGCACCGCGACGAGGCCGTCGGTGGCGCGCACCGCCCGCACTGCGGCTTCGAGCTGGGCGGGGAGCACGAGCAGGTCGAACACCAGCCCCGCTTCGGCGACTGCTCGCAGCCCTTCGAGCACGGCCTGGCGCTCGAGGTAGGACGGGTCGGGCTCGCCCTGCACGAGGTGACGGATCCCCACCAGGCGCTCGCCTCCGGGTGCGTGACGGAGACGGTCGAGAACCTCGGCGACGTCGGGCGCCGCGAGGTCGACCCAGCCGACCACCCCGGCGACGATCGGTCGATCAGCGGCGAGCGCCAGGAACTCGTAGGTCTCCTCGAGGTCGTTGAGCACCTGGACGAGGACAGCCCGTCCCACGCCGTTCGTCTCGGCGAGCTCGCAGAACTCCTCGATGGAGAATCGACGGTCGAGTTCGGGCACAGCCGTGAGCCAGGCGTGGTCGCGCTTTGTTGGATCCCATACGTGGAAGTGGCCGTCGACGGTCATCGCCGGCCGATGTCGCCACCGAATGGAACGAGGCCGGCGGAGGCGAGCTCGTCGAAGAGCTCCGAGGGGACTCGCGCGTCGAGATGGCCGGCGTTCTCCCGGACCTCGAGCGCGGAGCGCGCCCCGACGATCGCCGCGGTCACGGCCGGGTTGGCGAGCACGAAGTGCAGCGCCGCGGCGGGGAGCGCGACGCCGTAGCGGGCGCAGACGGCGCGGATCGCCTCGACGCGCTCCAGGACCTCCCGTGGGGCCGGTGCGTAGTCGTAGGTCGCACCTTCGCTCGGGTCCGCGAGGATGCCGCTGTTGTACACGCCCCCCACGAGCACCGACACGCCCTTGGCCTCGCACAGCGGAAACAGGGTGTCGGCCGCGGTCGCGTTGAGCAGCGAGTACCGGCCTGCGATGAGCACACAGTCGAGGTCGGTGTCGCGCACGAAGCGCTCGACCATCGCCACCTGGTTCATACCGACGCCGATAGCGGTGACCGTGCCCTCGTCGCGCAGCTCGTGGAGGGCTGGGTAGGCCTCCGACACGGCGACCTGCTCGTAGTCGTCCGGGTCGTGGATGAGTGCGATGTCGACGCGATCGAGCCCGAGCCGCTCGCAGCTCTGCTCGATGGATCGCCGTACGCCGTCGCGGCTGTAGTCCCGCACCCGCTTGCGCCGCGGTGTGCCGTAGAAGCCCTCGACGCCCTCCACGTCGTCGTCGGTCGGTACGAGAAGACGTCCGACCTTGCTCGACACGACCACGTCTTGTCGCGGCTTGTCCCTGAGAAATGCACCGAGGCGCTCCTCGGCCATACCGGCGCCGTAGTGCGGAGCGGTGTCGTAGGCCCTCACTCCGACGGCCCACGCCGCTTCGAGGGACTCCGCGGCGCTCGTCGCGTCCACCGGAGCGAAGAGGCCGCCAAGTGGGCCGGTTCCGAACACGAGGCGGGTCATCTCGAGTGAGGTGCCGCCCACCGAAGCCCGGCCGATGGCCGGCCGGTCCTCGCTCACGCCTTGCGCGGCGGCAGGCGCAGACCGACCAGTCCCCCGTCGACGTCGAGGGCGATTCCCGTCGTCGAGCCGGCCACCGGGCTCGCGAGGTAGCAGATCGCCGCCGCGACCTCGTCGGCACTCACCAGGCGCCCATGCGGCTGGCGGGCCACGAGCGCCGCGCGCTCCGCGACCGGGTCCGCCGCCTGGTCGAGCAGCCGGGTCACCCACGGCGTCTCTGCCGTGCCGGGGTTCACGCAGTTCACCCTGATGCCTTCGCCGAGATGGTCGGCGGCCATCGCCCGGGTGAGGGCGAGAACCGCACCCTTCGTAGCGCTGTACAGCGCCCGACGGGGCAGCCCTATCGTGGCGGCCGCCGAGCACGTGTTCACGATCGCGGCGTGCGCGGAGGCCCGCAGCGCCGGTAGCGCTGCGCGGGTCACGCGCACCATGCCGAACACGTTCACCTCGAATGCGCTGCGCCACTCGTCGTCGGGGTTGTCCTCGACGGTGCCCTGAGATCCGATACCGGCATTGTTCGCCAGGATGTCGAGACGACCCAGGCGCTCGATGGCCGCGGCGACGGCCTCGACGACGCTCGCGTCGTCGGCGACGTCACAGCGGAAGGCCTCGACCGGCGCATCCGCCGGTGGCGATGCCGGGTCGAGGACCGCTACCTTTGCGCCGCGCTCGACGAGCATGCGCGCCGTCGCGAGGCCGATGCCGGACGCCCCGCCTGTCACGATCGCGGCGAGCCCGTCGAACTCACCGCTGCCACTACTCGCCATCTCGTCCGCTGCCATCAGGTTCTCCCCGTCTCGTACTTGCCCTGCGCCCAACCCGGGCCATCCGGGTAGGAGTACTCGGCGAGCGATTCCGCCCGCATCTGCGTCGACGCCCCGGGAACTGCGGGTGCTCGATAACGGCCCTCGACGACCACCGCCGGCGCGACGAAGTGCTCGTGCAGATGGTCGATCCACTCGATCTTGCGCGCCTCGGTGCTGCACGAGACGGCGGCATAGTCGAAGAACGAGAGGTGCTGGACCGCCTCGCAGAGTCCGACCCCGCCCGCGTGTGGGCAGACCGGCACGCCGAACTTCTTCGCGAGAAGGAGGTTGAGGATGTTCTCGTTGACGCCTGCGACACGGCAGGCATCGATCTGCATCACGTCGATCGCTCCGGCTTGGAGCAGCTGCTTGAACACGACCCGGTTGGCGACGTGCTCGCCGGCCGCGATCGGGACCGGCGAGACGGCGCGCCGGATCGCGGCGGTGCCGAGCACGTCGTCCGGGCTCGTCGGCTCTTCGACCCAGGCGAGGTCGAACCGGGCCAGCTCGCGAATCCACGCGACGGCGGGACCGACGTCCCATACCTGGTTGGCGTCGACGGCGATGTCGATGCCCGGTCCGAGTACCGCCCGCGCGATCTCGCAACGGCGCACGTCGTCTGCGAGACTTGCGCCCACCTTGAGCTTCACCTGGGAGAAGCCCTCCTTCGCCGCCGCCTCCAACTGCTTTACGAGGCGCTCGTCGGAGTAACCGAGCCACCCCGGTGACGTGGTGTACGCGGGGTAGCCGTTCGCGTCGAGCTCTGCGATTCGCTCGGCCTTGCCCTGCTCTGCTCCCTCGAGGATCTCGCGCGCCTCGTCTCGGCTGAGCGCGTCGGTCAGGTACCGGAAGTCCAGGAGGTCGAGCACCTGCTCGGGCGAGAGCGACGCGAGCAGGCGCCACAACGGCAGCCCGGCCCGTTTCGCGGCGAGATCCCAGCACGCGTTGACGACCGCCCCGATCGCCATGTGCATCACGCCCTTCTCCGGGCCGAGCCAGCGCAGCTGGCTGTCCCCCACGAGCCGGCGCCAAAGCCCACCGAGATCGTCGAGCGTCGCGTCGAGATCGAGCCCCACCATCAGCGGCTCGAGCGCGCGGATCGCCGCGAGCTGGACGTCGTTGCCCCGCCCGATGGTGAACACGAAGGCGTCGCCCGAGACATCCTCCGCGTCCGTACGCAGCGCGACGTAGGCGGCTGCATAGTCGGGGCTCGGGTTCATCGCGTCGGAGCCGTCCAGCGTGCGCGACGTCGGGAAGCGGACGTCGAAGGTAGCGAAACCGGTGATGCGCGCCACGCCGCCCGCTACGCCTGGCCGACGGGGCTCGCCTGGCGACCGAGGCCGTCAGCCTCGAGCTCGACACGGTCGCCCGACGTGAGGAACGGCACGTCGTCGTGTCCGAGAGACACCCCGGCCGGGGTCCCCGTGTTGATGATGTCACCGGGCTCCAGCACCATGAACTGGCTCAGGTACCAGACGATGTGGTGGACCCCGTAGACCATGTCCCTCGTCGACCCGTCCTGGCGCGTAACGCCGTTGACCCGGAGTCGTAGGCCGAGCGCCTGGACGTCGTCGATCTCGTCCCGTGTCACCAACCACGGTCCCATGGGGTTGAACGTCTCGCAGCACTTGCCCTTGTCCCACTGCCCGCCGCGTTCCAGCTGGAACTCGCGCTCGGACACGTCGTTCGAGATCGCATAGCCGAGGATGACCTCGGCGGCGGCGTCGGGTGAGTCGAGATAACGCGCACGCTCCCCGAGGACCACGGCGAGCTCGATCTCCCAGTCGGTCTTCAGCGACGCACGCGGCACGAGGATCTCGTCGTTCGGCCCGACGAGACAGTTCGGCGCCTTCATGAACACGACGGGCTCCGCGGGGATCGGATTGCCGGTCTCCTCCGCGTGGTCGCGGTAGTTCAGCCCGATGCAGAGGATCTTCTCGGGCTTCGCCACCGGCGCGCCGATGCGGGCTCCGCCGGAGACCTTCACGTCGCCGTCCGGACCTAGCTCACCGATGACCGGGAGCTGCGATCCGGAGGCGAGCGAGCGAAGCACCTCGAGCCCACCGGCTGCGAAGAACGCTCCGTCGAGGTCACGGACGCTCCCGGAGAGATCGAGCAGGCGTCCGGCCTCGTCGAGCAGCGCCGGGCGCTCGGCGCCGGCCTCGCCAATCCTCATCAAACGCAATTTGTCACAACCCTTTCCATATCCGGCACGTGCGAATGCGCACGATACATCCGATGTCTCGAGACGGTCAATGACGGCCACCGTCAGCCTGGCGATCGAGACGTTCCGTCACGGCCGAATTCCGCCAACCCGGCCGGATCGGTGGGATCGAGCACGCCATCCCGGCTGAGCGGGGCTCCGATGATCGGATCTCTAGGGGACCGCGGCGACCGGTAGCGTGTCGAGGGTGCAGATCGCTCTGTTCGTCACGTGCGTCAACGATGCGGTCTTCCCCGAGACCGGCAAGTCCGTCGTGCGTGTCCTCGAGCGGCTCGGGCACGAGGTCGTCTTCCCTCCGGAGCAGACGTGCTGTGGCCAGATGCACCTCAACTCCGGCTACCGGAGCGAGGCGCTCCGGCTGGCGAGGCGATTCGTGTCGAGCTTCGCCGCATTCGACGTGATCGTCGCTCCGTCCGCGTCGTGCGTCGGCACGATCGTCGACTCGTACGCGCACCTTGCCGAGCAGGCGGGCGACGAGCGTCTGCTCGCCGAGGTGCAGGCGCTGGCGCCGCGCGTCCACGAGCTCTGCGAGCTGCTCGTCGACGTGCTCGGCGTCACCGACGTCGGAGCGGCGTTCCCCCATCGGGTCACCCACCACCCGACGTGCCATTCGTTGCGAGTGCTGAAGCTCGGCGATCGGCCCCGCCTTCTCCTCGAGGCAGTGCGCGGGCTGCAGCTCGTGCCGCTGCCCGACGCCGCCTCGTGCTGTGGCTTCGGCGGCACGTTCGCCATAAAGAACGCCGAGACGTCCATCGCGATGGTCGCGGACAAGCTCGCCGCGGTGCACGAGACGGGTGCCGAGGTGCTCTGCGCGGCCGACAACTCGTGCCTCGCCCACATCGGAGGCGCCGCATCGAGGTTGCGCTCGGGGCTGCGCGTGATGCACCTCGCCGAGATCCTCGCAGAGGAGCACGCCGGGTGAGCGCGTCCTTCTCCAGCTCGCCTCCCTTCGCCGAGGGTGCACGAGCGGCCCTCCGCAACAGCCAGCTCCGGGCCAACCTCGCCCACGCGACGTCGACGATTCGAGCGAAGCGCGACCGTGTCATCGGCGAGCTGGCCGACTTCGAGCAGCTCCGCCTCGCGGCAGAGGCCGTCAAGGACGACGCGCTCGCCCGTCTGGACGAGCTGCTCGTCGAGCTCGAGCGCAACGTCGTCGCCGCCGGAGGCCACGTCCACTTCGCCCGCGACGCGGCCGAAGCAAATGCGATCGTCACCGGCCTCGTGAAGGCGACCGGCCAACGCGATGTGGTGAAGGTCAAGTCGATGACGACCGCCGAGATCGGCCTCAACGAGGCGCTCGCCGCCGAGGGGATCGACGCGCACGAGACCGACCTCGCGGAGCTGATCGTCCAGCTCGGCAACGACCTGCCGAGCCACATCGTCGTCCCGGCGATCCACCGCAATCGCGCCGAGATCCGCGAGACCTTCCTCCACGAGATGGGACGTCACGGCGTGCCCGCCCCCGCCGATCTCTCCGACGCGCCGGCCGATCTCGCCGCCGCGGCGCGGAGCCATCTTCGCGAGCGGTTCCTGTCGGCCAAGGTGGCGATCTCCGGCGCCAACTTCGCCGTCGCCGAGTCCGGCTCCCTCGTAGTCGTCGAGTCCGAGGGCAACGGCAGGATGTGCCTCACCCTCCCCGAGACGCTGATATCGGTCGTCGGGATCGACAAGGTGATCCCGAGCTTTCGAGACCTCGAGATCTTTCTCCAGCTGCTGCCGCGGTCGGCCACGGGGGAGCGCATGAACCCCTACACCTCGATCTGGACAGGGCCGGTCCCGGGCGACGGTCCGTCCGACGTCCACCTGGTGCTGCTCGACAACGGTCGCTCCAAGGCGCTGGCAGATCACGTCGGGCGCCAAGCATTGCGCTGCATCCGCTGCGCCGCCTGCCTGAACGTCTGCCCCGTCTACGAGCGCGTGGGCGGCCACGCGTACGGCTCGGTGTACCCGGGTCCGATCGGGGCGGTGCTCACACCCCAGCTCGACCACGTCGCGAGCGACCCGGTCGCGGCGTCGCTGCCCTATGCCTCGACACTGTGCGGCGCGTGCTTCGAGGTCTGCCCGGTGCGGATCGACATACCGCGACTGCTCGTGCATCTGCGCGGCGAGGTGGTCGATGCCAAGCGCGCGACGGGCCCGACACCGGAGAGCGCCGCGATGGCCCTCGCCGGCTACGTCCTCGAGGACGCTCGCCGGCTTGGCCTGGCCGAGCGGCTCGGTGCGCGCCTCGCCCGCGCGACGTTCCGGAGCGGACGCATCACTCGACTGCCCGGACCACTCGGCGGCTGGACCGACGCACGTGACGCCCCGCTACCGGCCGCGCAGTCCTTCCGCGACTGGTGGCTCGCGGAGCACGACGGCCTGCCGTCGCCCGCGGCCGGCTCGGCGGGCGCGGCTGACTCGGCATCCGGGGTCTCCCCGCGCGGCTCGACGGCCGAGGCGCGCCACGAGACAAGCTCGCTCGGCGCGCTCGTGCGTGCACTGCTCCCTTCGTCGCTTCTTCGATCGAGGGGCCGGGCCCCGAGCACGAGGCGCGACCCGTCGGCGAGCGAGCGCGCCGCGAGCGCAGGTCCGCTGGTCTCGGGGCGCGCGACGGTCCTCGGCGCCATCGAACGAGCTCTCGCGGACGACGGCCCGGGACGCTCTCACTCGGGGACTGACACGAGCGAGCAGCGCGTCTCCGCTGTCGAGCGCGGCTACCTCGTCGCTGGCGCCCGCACGCTCGAGAGCCCGATTGACCTGCTCAGCGACCGGCTCGAGGACTACAAGGCGACCGTCTCCCGGGTCACGCCGGAGGGGGTCGGCCGAGCGGTCGCGGCGGCGCTCGCGCGTGGCGGCGCTCGTCGAGTCGTGGTGCCGGCAGATCTCCCTCGGTCGTGGCTCGAGGGTCTCGAGGACGGAGGGGTCTCGGTCGTGGCGGACACGCCCGATCTCGGTCCGCTCGACCTCGACGACGTGGGGGCCGCGGTGACGGGCTGCGCCGTCGCGATCGCCGAGACCGGGACCATCGTGCTCGACGGCGGAGCAGGACAAGGCCGGAGGATCATCTCGCTCGTGCCCGACCATCTCGTCATCGTCGTCCCCGTGAGCCGCGTCGTCCCGGGCGTCCCCGACGGCGTCGCCGTCGTCGCGCCCACGACCCCGCAGACCTGGATCTCGGGTCCTTCGGCGACGAGCGACATCGAGCTCAACCGCGTGGAGGGCGTGCACGGTCCTCGCCAGCTCGACGTCGTGCTCGTCGACGACCTCCTCCCGGCCTGAGCCGGCTCCCCGCGTCCCGCTTTCGCCTACCGGTGCCTCACCTCGTCGCAGCCCCGGACAAGTACCGCGGCACCGCGAGCGCTGCCGAGATCGCCGCCGCAGCGCTCGACGCAGCCGCGCTGTGTGGGTGGACCGGCACCGCCGTGCCGCTCGCGGACGGAGGCGAGGGCACCCTCGAGGCGGTCGGCGGCGAGCGGCGTGTCGATACGGTCTCCGGCCCCCTGCTGGAGCCCGTACACGCGCAGTGGCGCCTCCTACTGGAAGACGGTCGTGGCCCGACCGCGGTCATCGAGATGGCGCTGGCGTCGGGCATGGCACTCCTACGGAGCGCGGCTGACAACGACCCTGTCGGCGCCTCGACATTCGGCACCGGCGAGCTCATCGCCGCGGCTCTGCGAGCCGGGGCGCGGCGCGTCGTCGTCGGCTGCGGTGGCTCGGCGACGACGGACGGCGGCAGCGGGATGCTCGCCGGCCTCGGTGACCGTGAGGCGCTGCGCGGCGTCGAGCTGCTCGTCGCTTGCGACGTGACGACCCCGTTCCTCGACGCCGCCCGGGTCTTCGGTCCACAGAAGGGCGCCCGTCCCGAGCAGGTCACCACGCTCAGCGCGCGCTTGGAGGCCCAGGCGACGCAGTACCTCGAGAGCTACGGCGTCGACGTGACGGTGATCCCCGGGGCCGGCGCGGCCGGCGGCCTGGCGGGAGCTCTCGCCGCGCTCGGCGGCAAGATCGTCTCCGGCTTCGACCTCGTCGCAGAGCTCGTCGAACTGGACGAGAAGCTCCTCGACGCGGACCTTGTCATGACTGGCGAGGGCCGCCTCGACGCGACGTCGCTCTCGGGCAAGGTCGTGAGCGGGGTGCTCCGGCGCACGGGCGCTCGAGCGCCCGTGCTCGTCGTCGCGGGCACGACCGACGGGACCGGCGCGAGCGAGCTGGCAGCGGCCACGGCAACGCCGGCCGAGCTCGTCGAAGTCGTCAGCCTCGTCGAGCGCTTCGGCCGTGATCGCGCCCTCGGCGAGACCGCGACCGTCGTCGGCGAAGCGGTCCGGGACGCTCTCGCCGACCACGAGCTCAGGTGGACTAGAGGGGATATATCAAGCTAACCTGATATTGGCGCTGTGACCAGTGCCGCGCGCCGGAGCGATCGCGTGTCACGACAACCAGGACGGCCGAGTTGATCGCTACTTTCGTGATCTTCCTACGCGAGGGCATCGAGGCGAGCATGATCGTCGCGATCCTGCTCGCGTACCTGGATCGCATCGGCCAGCGCCGGCACTTCCGGGACGTGTTCCTCGGCGTCGCTGCGGCTCTCGTACTCGCGGGCGGTGGTGGCGTCGCCGCCTACCTGACGATCCGGGCGTACGCGGGCTCCCGTGTCCAGACGATCTTCGAGACCTGCACCTACATCCTCGCCGCGATCGTGCTGACGTACATGACCTTCTGGATGCGCTCGCACTCCCGCTCCATCTCGTCCGAGCTGCGGACGCGCGCCGAGGCCGCGATAAGCCGCGGCGAGCGGCTCGGCCTCGCGCTGCTCGCCTTCCAGGCCGTAGGACGAGAGGGCATCGAGACCGCCGTCTTCACCCTCGCGATCGTGTTCGCCACCGGCACCCACGGCACCATCGTCGGCGGCGTCGCGGGCCTCGCCATCGCGCTCGTCATGGCGTTCGTCATCTATCGCCTCGGACGGCGCATCAATCTCGGGGCGTTCTTCATCTGGATCGGCGCGGTGCTCATGGTCTTCGCGGCCGGCCTCGTCGCCGACACCGTCGAGAACCTCCAGCAGCTCGGCTGGGTCCGACTCTTCGACCATCCGCTCTGGAACACCTCGTCGTGGCTCTCGGAGGGATCGGCGCTCGGCGACGTGTTCCACAGCCTGTTCGGCTACGCGCAGCAGCCGACGCCGCTGCAGCTCGGGGCGTACCTGGTCTACCTCGTCGGAGCCCTAGGACTGTTCACGACGTTGCACCGACGCAACCGTCGGGCCGCGACGAAGGGCGTGACGACGCCGGCGCCGGCTCCGGCGGGTGATGGCGTCTCGTCGGTCCACTCCGCGCCGAGCGCGAGCCAGGTCGGACGCGCCTGAGGCGCTCGAGGGTGGCCTCGCGGGCCACCCGGGACGGGCGTGTATGGTGACCCCGACCGTCAGGTCAGCGAAGTCCGGTGTGAGTCCGGCGCTGTCCCGCAGCTGTAAGGCCGAGAGGCCGAGCCAGATCGCCTGACCGACGGTGCACGATAGACAGCTCTCGAGGAAGGGCAGTTCGTGCGGTCTGGACCTTCTGTCCTCGCCGTCGACGTTCCCCACTCGAACGGACGGAGGACCCTTCATGTCAAGACGCCTGTTCACCCGAGCACTTGCGCTCCTCGCCGGCTGTGCTCTCACGGCATCCGGGGTCGTGGCCGCGGCCGCTGCGGCGACGACGCCACGCGCACCTCGACCGGAGGCCGCAGCCGGCTCGACGGTATCGAAGAGCGGCGGCACGTTCCCGGTGACGATCCCGACCCAGTACGGCAGCGTCCGGGTCGCGAAGCGCCCGACACGCATCGTCTCGCTCTCACCCACGACGACGGAGATGCTCTTCGCGATCGACGCCGGCCGCCAGGTCGTCGCCGTGGACAACGACTCGAACTACCCGGCGGGCGTTCCGAAGACGACGCTGTCGGGCTACACGCCCAACGTGGAGGCGATCGCCCGCTACCGTCCCGATCTCGTCGTCATCTCCTACAACCCGACCCAGCCGAATCTCGTGACGTCGCTGAAGCTGCTCGGGATACCGACGCTCTACATCCCCTCTGCGGCGAACCTTGCCCAGACCTACGGGGAGATCGCGACCTTGGGCAAGGTCACGGGCAGCGTCTCGAGGGCCCAGCTGCTGATTGCGAAGATGCGCTCGCAGATCAAAACGCTCGTCGCGAGCGTCGCCCACCGGAGCCAGAAGCTCACCTACTTCTACGAGATCGGCACGTCGCCGCTGTACACCGCGACGGGCGACACGTTCATCGGCTCGGTGCTCAGCCTCGCCGGTCTGAAGAACGTCGCCGGCGCCTCGGTCGGCGGCAGCGACTACCCGGCGTTCTCGTCCGAGGTGGTCGTGAAGGACAACCCGACCTTCGTCTTCGTCGCCGACGGGACGTCGCTCCGGACGATCGCGTCTCGACCGGGATGGTCGTCGCTCACTGCGGTCCGCGACCACCGCGTCGTCGAGCTCAACCAGGACGTCGCGTCGCGATGGGGGCCGCGCGTCGTCGATCTCCTGCGATCGGTGATCCGAGCCCTCGACAAGGCGCCGGCGACCGCGGGCTGACGGGAAGCGGCGTAGGCCCGTGACGACAGGATCGGCCGCGGCCGGACGGCGGCGGGCGACCGTCGTCCGGGCGGCCGGTCCGCGGCGGCTGCGACCGTGGGCGCTCGCCGGCTGCCTCGTCGCGGTGATCGTGGCGGTCGTGCTCGGGCTCGTGCTCGGCCCGATCCCGATCAACACGACGGGCGCCCTTGCCGAGATCCTGGACAGGCTCACCGGGCTGCACGTACGGACCGGGCTCACCCAGGTCGAGGCCTCGATCGTCTGGCAGATCCGCGCTCCACGGGTCGCGCTCGGGCTCCTCGTCGGTGGGATGCTCGCCATGTCGGGCGGCGCCTACCAAGGCGTGTTCCGGAACCCGCTCGCCGATCCCTACCTGCTCGGCGTCGCGGCAGGAGCAGGCCTCGGCGCGACGATCGCCATCGGGGCGGGCGCCGAGGGCGCGACCGGGCCGCTCGCATGGGTGCCCATCGCGGCCTTCGCCGGCGCGCTGTGTGCCGTCGGGCTCACCTACCTTCTCGGCGTGCGCGGCGGCGAGCGCTCGCCGGCCACACTCCTGCTCGCCGGCATCGCCATCTCGAGCGTGCTCACAGCGCTCCAGACCTACCTGCAGCTGCGCCAGACCCAGACGCTGCGTGACGTCTACTCCTGGATACTCGGAGACCTCTCTACCGCCGGCTGGTACGAGGTGGTGCTGCTCCTGCCGTACGTCGTCGTGAGCGGCGCCGTCCTGCTCGCGCTGCGCCGCCGCCTCGACGTGCTCGCGGTCGGCGACGACGAGGCGGCCTCGCTCGGCGTCGACGTGGCGCGCACGCGTCTCGTAGTGCTCGCCGTCGCGTCGCTCGGCACCGCCGCCGCGGTCTCGGTCAGCGGGCTCATCGGCTTCGTCGGCATCATCGTCCCCCATGCCGTGCGGCTGCTCGGCGGGACAAGCTACCGCTCGGTCCTCCCGCTCTCGTTCGTGGCCGGCGGTGCCTTCCTCGTCTTGGCCGACCTCGTCGCCCGGACGGTGCTGTCTCCGGCCGAGCTGCCGATCGGGGTCGTGACCGCCGCGCTCGGCGGCCCGTTCTTCGTCCTCATCCTCCGTCGGCGCGGCGGGATGCACCTGTGAGAGGGCTCCGACAGCGAAGGTCCCCCGGCTTCGCCCAGAGCGGCCCGAGGGAGCCGGTCGGCCTCGACTGTCGAGCCATATCGGTGCGCGTCGCGGACCGCACCCTCGTCGACTCGGTCGATCTCGCCGTCGGCCCGGGCCGGTGGTGCTCCATCGCCGGTCCCAACGGCGCCGGCAAGACCTCGCTCGTCCGGGCGATCGTGGGCCTCGCGCGTCACGAGGGCGAGGTCCGGATCGGGGGCGAGCGCCTCGAGGACCTCCGCCCCGCCGAGCGGGCGCAGCTCGTCGCGCTCGTCCCGCAACAGCCGATCGTGCCGGCGGGCGTCACCGTGCTCGACTACGTCCTGCTCGGTCGTACGGCGCACCTGCCGCCGCTCGGGGTCGAGAGCGCCGCCGACGTCGCAGCGGCCGAAACGGTGATCGCGGACCTCGACCTCGTCGAGTACCGGGACCGCCACCTTTCCAGCTTGTCGGGCGGCGAGCGTCAGCGGGCAGTCATCGCCCGAGCTCTCGCCCAGGCGTCTCCGGTGCTCGTGCTCGACGAGCCGACGACCGGGCTCGACCTCGGGTACCAGCAGGAGGTGCTCGACCTGCTCGCGCGGCTGTGCGCGACGAGGCGGCTCACCGTGCTGTCGACGATGCACGACCTCACGCTCGCCGGCGCCTACTCCGACGAGCTCGTCCTCATGACTGGTGGCCGGATCGTGGCGAGCGGACCGGTTGCACAGACCCTCACCGCCGAGAACCTCGCGCTCATCACCCGTGCGCGTTTTCGCCTGCTCGACGAGGGTGGGACGAAGGTCGTCGTCCCTCTACCGCCGGCCCGAGCCGGGGAATAGGGCCTGCGACGCGCCGACTTCAGGTGGCTCAACCCCACACGGGGTCGGCAAATCGCGCCGAGTTGGGCACTCTCCATATCAATTCGCCATTGACGATGAATGCGCTCTCACTGACGATTGGGTTCTCGCTCAGCGTCGAGGCTTCGTACGCGATCCAATCGCCAGTAGCTTCGATCGACACGTCACCATCGGCGGACGCGCCGGCTAGCGCGCCACGCGGTAGCGGAGGTGGACGACTCTCGAGCTGAAGGTACGGCTCTCGACGAGTTCGAGATCCACCCGAAGCTCGCGCTGGGCAAAGAACGGAATGCCACCGCCAACCAGCACCGGGTGGACTGTGGCCCGGTACTCGTCGATCAGACCCAACGCGGCCGCCTCGGCGGCGAGAGTCGCGCCGCCGATCGCGATGTGGCCCTCCCCCGGCTCGGCTCGCAACCGCTCGATCTCCTCCGCCAGGCCGCCGGAGGCCAGGCGGGCATTGCCCTGCACCTCCGACAGCGTGGTCGAGAACACCACCTTTGGGAGCGGCTTCCAGATAGCGGCCCACTCGAGCATTGAGTCGTCGAGCGATGGATCCTGGTCGGCGGTTTCCCAGTACAGCATCGTCTCGTACAGCCGTCGTCCCAACAGGTGGACGCCGACCTCTCGTATCTCGTCGGTGAAGAAGCGAAAGATCTCCTCGTCGGGGGTCGTCCAGTCGAAGTCGCCGTCCGGCCCGACGACGTAGCCGTCAAGTGAGACGTTCATCGAATAGGTCACGCTGCGCATCACGAGTCCTCCTGGGAAACCAATGGTTTGGAAATCCTTCCGTCTGCCGCTGAAAGAGGATTGGCGTCACCGACTCGGTGTTAAGGCGAGGCGCTACATCCGCGGACACAGGAGAGATCTTCCTGGGCCGGCCACGCTGTCGTACGCGCCGCGCAGCCGCATCGCGCATGGTTTGTCCGTCCGCAGCGAACTAAAAATGGAACTCCGGCACTGCCACGTTGCATAAGGTGTGCTGCCTGGTGACCCCTTTTCTGCGAACCAACGGTGAGCCGTTGCCCAGGTCAGCGAGCACGCCCGAGGATCGCCGGCGAACAACATGACCGCCTCGCGCCTCACCTGCGCCTCAAAGACTGGCGCGTTCGATTGGAGGTGTCCAGACAGCTCGGTGGATTGATCTGCAGCGGTCACAGCCGGGGATGACTTTTGCGACTCGAAACTCCCGCGCCTCTCGAGTCGGTGTGAGAGCAGAGCAATCGGAGACTCGTTATAGACCCACCACGCCCCCGGCCCGGTGGTCGGGGACAGTCCACCAAGCGTCCTCGCGCCCATGACCGCTGCCGAAGCCAGCGTCAACGTCGCAGTCAGCGAATTCTCATCGGGATGGTCAATGGAACTTCACCCGGGACCCTTTAACCCCACACCTGTCCTGTTCCGACGCGGCATGGCAGCCGCCGACAGTGCGCGAAGAGTCGCTAGTGGCGAGAAGCTGGTGGTGGCCAATCCGAGGGCTCGCGAGGTTGATGACTGCGTAATCGCCATTCTCTTGTGTCATGCCGCGGTGGAGACCGCCTGGCACTGGGAGCAGCTGCAGGCGAACGTCAAACCGCGCCACTGGCCTGACGAGTTTCAGAAGGGCATGACGCTCGTGGCAGGCGCCTACGGCCGGCCCGAGCAACCAACGGATGCAGACCTATCGAAGGAGCTTCTCGACCTCTCCGCGTGGCGAAATTTCCTTCAGCACGGCGATGAACGGGCTCGGAAGCGCCTGGAAGACCGCCACGGACCATTTCGTCCAGAAGCCTTGAACGCTGGCCCTGCCGCGGCCGTCGTTGAGACGAGCAGGAATCTTGGCAATTACATCGCCGAAGTTTCAGGCACTCAGCGATTGTTCGATACCAACTGGATTGATCCGCTCGCGGATTGACCTTCGGCGCCACGAAGCCGAGCGCAGCCGCTCGAAGCGCCTCACGGCCGGTGATCAGCGACGGTGCGAGCACTACGCCAGCTGGAATGGAGTCACTGTCTGTTCGCTGCCCAGTTGCCGAGACCGCGATACTGCTTGGTGTGTTTGAAAAACGCTCGGTTGTGCATGCACGGAACCCCGGTCATTGAACCCCTGCGGAGTTGGTGGCGTCGCTCGCACGCGTAGCGGCCCAGATGGCGAGCAGTTTAAGTCCGTCGGCGGCCGCGGTGTTCGGGTCTGCCGTGCAAACGTTAAGGCGGAGCTCGGGCTCGGACGGAAGGTCCATGCCCTCGAAGTTGAGGTCGAGTTCGCCGACGGCGGGGTGGCGGAGTCGTTTGCGGCCGCTGCGGTGGAATGTGACGTTGTGTGAGGCCCAGTGCTGGCAGAACAGTTCGCTCTGGGTGGAGAGTTCGCCCACGAGGGTGATGAGGTCCTTGTCGTGTGGGTTTCGTCCGGCTTCGAGGCGGAGCATGGCGGCGGCGTCGGTGGCCATGTGGTCGTAGTCGATGAAGAATTCCCGGGCGGCCGGGTCGAGGTACATGAATCTCGTGGTGTTGGCGGGACGTTTGGTGGTCGCGCCGGCGACGGCGGAGTCCAGGACCGGTGAGTACAGCGCGCGGCCGAGGGGGTTCAGAGCGAGGATGTCGTGGCGGGCGTTGCGAATCCAGGCCGGGGCGTCGGTGATGGCGTCGAGAACCTGCTGCATGACTGGGCGGACTGTAGTCGGGTTGGGTCGGGTACGGCGGGTAGAGGTCGGTCCGGCGGAGCGGGCGAGCGCGAACAGGTGCTCGCGCTCGGCTTCGTCGAGGTGGAGTGCGTTGGCGACGCCGTCGAGGA
>JAODBO010000164.1 GCA_025464005.1 Acidimicrobiaceae bacterium
TCTGGAGGACTTCCAGGTCGCCGTTGAGCTTCACTTCGGTCTCCGCACGTCATCAATGTGCACTTCGACGGCGCGGATTGGAAGGCCCGTCATGCGGGATACCTCGTACGAGACGCGGTTCCGGATCGTCGACGCCACCTCGGCGAGGTTGAGGCCGTACTCGACGACGACGTGCAGGTCGATCGTCACCTCGTCGCCGTCGCGGCCGATCTCGATCCCCTTGCGCACGCGCTCGGGCAGCCATTTCGGGCCCGCCATAGCGACCACTCCGTAACACTCGCGAGCGGTCTCGCCCACGATGTGCTCGATCGCCGCGTTCGCGATGGTGATCCGGCCGAGAGGGGATGAGGACACCGCCTGCACCAGCGGGTTGGACGACCCGCCGACGCTCAGAGTTGCGGCGCCGCTAGATGTAGGACCTATGCAGGTTGGTTCTGCTGACCGGGGGTTGGCGGCCGAGGGCTGAGTGTCGTCGTCGATGGTTGTAGTGCCAGAGCCAGCCGTCAAGGGCTGTGGTGCGTTCGTGGCTTGAGCGGTAGAGGGCGCCGTAGGCCCAGCCGTTGAGGATGGTGCGGATGAAGCGTTCGGCTTTCCCGTTTGTTTGTGGGCGGCGTGGCCGTGTGCGTAGGTGGCGGATGCCGAGCGCACGGCATGCGATCGCGTGGATGGTCGCGACGTAGGCGCTGCCGTTGTCGGTCAGGATGCCTTCGACGCGGATGCCGTGGCGGGCAAAGAATGCGACCGCTCGCTGTAGGAAGCCGATCGCGGTTGCGGCCTTCTCGTCGGTGAGGACTTCGGCGTAGGCGAGGCGGCTGTAGTCGTCGACGGCGACGTGGACGAACTCCCAGCCGATCGTGCCGCGCCGGCTGCCGCTGCCGTCGGCCCGCCGCGGCCGGTAGCGGCCGGGAGCTCGACCGCCGACGCGTTTGCCGGCGCCACCCTCGATCCGGCCGAGCTTTTTGATGTCGATGTGGACGAGCTCGCCGGGACGTGAGCGCTCGTAGCGCACCGGCTGCTCGAGTCCGATCCGGCCGAGCCGGCCCATGCCGTTGCGCTTGAGTACGACCGACACGGTCGAGAGCGGCATCGCGAGCGTTTCAGCGATCTCCGCCGCCGTCATACGCAGCTGCCGCAGCCCAACGATCACGGCCACCCGCTCTGGCGGGGTCCGATTCGCGACACGCTTCGGTGCTGAAGATCGGTCGACGAGGCCAGCCTCGCCGGCAGCCCTATATCGGCCGACCCACTTGCGTGCGCATCGCACGCTCACTCCGGCCGCCGCGGCCGCAGCGGTCAGCGTCCAGCCTTGCTCGAGTACACGCAGCGCCAACAACCGCCGGCCACTCCAACTGAGAGCCGCGTTAGCGTGAAGCCTCATCCGGTCTCCTCCTCGGGACTGAGTTGCCTTCGACAGCACTCAGCCTCCAAGGAGGCCCGGATGAACCAACGTGCTTAGGAACTACAGCTAGACGGCTTTTTGGACTTTGCCGGCCTTGAGGCAGCGCGTGCAGACATACGCCCGCGTCGCCTTCCCGTTCAAGACCATGCGCACATGCTGGAGGTTCGGGTTGAAGCGGCGCTTCGTGGCCACCATCGAATGGCTCCGGTGGTTCCCGAACCCAGGCTTCTTCCCACAGATTGAGCAGACCTTCGACATCGGCGCAGGAGTGTAGCTAAGAGGCCTTCGCGGTCGCGCGCAGCTGGCTGAAGAGGTCGGCCATCTCGAGGGCGGTGCGCACGGCCTCTGCGCCCTTGTCCGCGCGGGCCATGGCCTGCTCGAGCGTGTTGGTGGTGAGGACCCCGAATGCGACCGGGACGCCGGTCTCGAGGGCGGCGAGTTGCAGACCGGACGCCGCCTCGCCGGAGACGTACTCGAAGTGCGCGGTCTCGCCCCGGATGACGCAGCCGAGCGCGACGATCGCGACGTAGCGGCGCGTCTTTGCCAGGGCCATGGCGCCGAGGGGGAGCTCGAACGCTCCCGGTACGGGCATCACGGTTACGTGCTCGCGCTCGATCCCGGCGCGGTCGAGCTCGGCGAGCGCCGACTCGAGCAGCCGGTTCGTCACGTCGCCGTTGAAGCGGGAGAGCACGATCGCGATGCGCTTGTGCGTCCCCTGCGGCGAGCCCTCGACGACGTCGAGCCCGTCCGGGATGTCGAGCGCACCGGGCGCATGACCCGTCAGCTGCTCCGGCTCGTCGACGACGGCCGGCTCCTCGCCGGTGTCGTCTTCCCGAACCTCGACTTCTTCCTCGGCCTCGACTTCGGCCTCGACGAGTTGCTCGCCGGGCCAGTGCTCGCCGCTCTCCTCGCTCACTCGTCCTCCTCGAACCGCAGTCCCTGATGGTGCAGGCCGTGGCCGAGCTTATCCCGCTTGGCGGCCAGATACCGCCGGTTCTCCGGATGCGGCTGCATCTCGATCGGTACCTGCTCCGTCACTGCCAGCCCGAACGCCTGCAGCCCGGACACCTTCTTCGGGTTGTTCGTCAGGAGGCGAATGGTGGTGAGCCCGAGCTCGCTGAGGATCTGGTTGCCGATCCCCCACTCCCGCTCGTCGGCGGCGAAGCCGAGCGCGAGGTTGGCTTCGACCGTGTCGAGGCCGCCCTCCTGCAGCTCGTACGCCTTCAACTTGTTCAGCAGCCCGATCCCGCGACCCTCCTGCGCCATGTACAGGAGAACGCCGCGCGGCTCGTCGGCGATGAGCTTCATCGCCGCGTCGAGCTGCTCGCCGCAGTCGCAGCGAAGCGAATGGAAGACGTCGCCGGTGAGGCACTCCGAGTGCACGCGCACGAGCACGTTCTCCTCGCCGTCGACGTCGCCGTGCACGAGCGCGACGTGCTGCTTGCCGGTGAGCGTCTCCCGGAACAGCACCGCGTCGAAGTCGCCGTACGCGGTCGGGAGCCGGACGGAGATCTCACGGTCGACGAGCTTCTCGTGCCGGCGCCGGTACTCGATCAGGTCGGCGACGGTCACGAGCTTCATGTCGTGCCGCGCGCAGAACTCGATCAGATCGGGGACGCGTGCCATCGTCCCGTCGTCCTTCATCACTTCGCAGATCACGCCGGCGGGGATGAGCCCCGCCAGTCGCGCGAGGTCGACCGCAGCCTCCGTCTGCCCGGCACGCTGGAGGACGCCGCCGTCGCGGGCCCGGAGCGGGAACACGTGACCGGGCTGCACGAGATCGTGCGC
>JAODBO010000167.1 GCA_025464005.1 Acidimicrobiaceae bacterium
GGGGGGACGAGGACGCAGCTAAGAACCCCTGACCCGTTGTCTCAAAGAGCTTGACAGGTTCCGGCGAGCATCTCGCCATAAGAGGCAGTCGGCTTCCGTGCCAACGGGGCCTGTCCGTGTATTCCTGGTGCCCTGCTCGCCATGGCCGAAGGCGGTAAAAGCCGAGCGGCGCGCGCCCACACCCTCCGCGCGCAAGGTAGAGCGCGATACGACGGGCCCGAACTGGATGGATCTAATGGACAAATCGCCAGACAGGACAGCACGTCAGCGATTTATAGGCATCTAGCTGGGCGTTTCCTATCACCTTGCCAAGGTGAGGGTCGCGGGTTCGAATCCCGTCGTCCGCTCTCAGGAAACAGCAGTTAGATAGGCATTTCGGGGACCCTGACAGGTCCCCGATATCGCGCCGTCGCCCATGCTTGCCCAATGGGCCCAGCCCCATATACGCCATGGGGATCGATTTCGTCCTCGGGAAGCGTGTTCGCATAACCAGCGGAGACTGGCGCTCGATACGTCGCTGACATCCCGATGTCACCGGTGAGTGTCAAGCCAGGACCGCCCGAGGATGGACTGCGCAAATGAAGGACGCGCCGACCGATCGGTCAGGCGGCGTTTGGATGAGACATCCCGACGCCCCGCAGGAGAGTCTCGACCACCAGGTCCGCTGCCCGCGCTGGTGTTAGGTCGGGCACTCCCTCGGCGGCATCGAGCATCAGCGAGGGAAGGACAGCGTTGATCCAACCCAGTGGTAGATCCGGACGAAACAGACCTTCGTCGACCGCGCGTACGAGAAAGGCATCAACTTCTTTTACCAGCCGGTTTCGGTGTTCGGCGACCGTCGGATCAGCGCGCACGTCGCGCATCACGACGGGCCACGCCCGGTTCACGGCAATGATGCCTTCGACGTAGAGGTGCAGTGCTACTGCGACGGGCGCCTCCTGTAGGCGTGCCGCATCAATCGCCTGCTCGACCGCCTCGTATCGGGCTCGGTGGACCGCGGCTAGGAGCTCCTCGCGCGATGTGAATCGCCGGTAAACGGTACGGCGGTCCACGCTGGCGGCAGAAGCAATAGCGGCGATGCTCGCCGAAGGATCCTCTGCCAACAGGCGCGCACCGGTACGCAGGACGAGTTCGAGATTCCGAGCGGCGTCTGATCGCATGCTCCCAACATACCGTCGTTGCGACAGTAGCGCGCGGTATAGACACCATAGTATCTCTACTACTAGACAAACCGCCTCATATATGAGACAGTTACTAGGACAAAGTGTTGCCCGAATTCGAAGAACGACGGCGCAGCGAACGAACCGAGATTGGAGGACACCATGGCTAAGACCTGGCTGATTACAGGGGCTTCGAGGGGGTTTGGACGTCAGCTCGCGGAAGCGGTGCTGAATGTCGGTGACCAGCTCGTTGCCACTGCACGGCGGCCCGAGCAGCTTGACGACCTTGTTGCCGCCCACGGCGACTGCCTCCGAGCGGTTGCGCTCGACGTCACCGACGCGGCAGCTGCCGAAGCGGCCGTGAAGACGGCAGTTGCTGCCTTCGGAAGCCTTGACGTGGTTGTCAACAACGCCGGATACGCCAATAGCGCGCCGATCGAGGAGATGGCTGAGGCCGACTTCCGGGCTCAGATCGAGACGAATCTGTTCGGGGTCGTGAACGTAACCCGCGCTGCGCTGCCGGTGCTTCGCACGCAACGATCCGGCACCTTTGTCCAGTTCTCGTCGATCGGCGGTCGAGTCGGCGGCACTCCCGGGATGGGGGCATACCAGACGGCCAAGTTTGCGGTAGAGGGCCTCTCCGAGGTGCTTGCAAACGAAGTCGCCCCGTTCGGAGTGAAGGTCATCATCGTGGAGCCAGGTGCTTTTCGCACCGATTGGCAAGGCTCGTCGATGCAACTCCACCCGGTTGGGCCCGACTATGAGCAGACCGTCGGAGCGCTCAACAAGTACCGCGCGGAGAACAACGGCACCCAACCAGGTGACCCGGCGCGCGCCGCCCAGATCATCATCGACGTCGTCAACAGCGACGCCCCACCGCGTCGGCTGGTCCTTGGTTCCGATGCCGTGAAGTCCGCCCGTGAGGCCGCCGTCGCACGAGCCGCGGAGACCGATCAGTGGGCGTCCGTCAGCGAATCCGCCGACTTCCCCACCACTTGACAAGCCCACCGCCATCTACGGATCAGAAGGAGCATCAGATGACGACGAAGACCTGGCTCGTCACGGGAGCATCGAGCGGACTCGGGCACGCGCTCGCCGAATACGCCCTCGCGCAAGGCGACAATGCCGTCGTCACCGCCTCGAGCGTGCAAGCAACTACTGAGCTGGTGTCGCGCTACCCGGAGACGGGTCTCGCCCTGCGCCTCGACGTCACCGATCCGCAGCAGCGTGCCGAAGGAGTCGCCCAATCCGAAGCACGTTTTGGCGGCATCGACATCCTCGTCAACAACGCGGCGGTCGACTTCATCGGCGCCCTCGAGGAACAGGAAGAGAAGGACGTCCGAGCGCAGTTTGAAGTGAACTTCTTCGGTGCAGTCGAGTTGACTCGACTCGTCCTTCCGGGCATGCGCAAACGCGGGAGCGGCTTGATCGCCAACGTCACCTCCATGGACGGACAGTCGAGCCTTCCGGGCAACGGTTACTACTCGGCGAGCAAGTTCGCGCTCGAAGGCTTCACTGAGGCCCTCTGGCGGGAGATCGAACCTCTCGGCCTACGTGCAATGGTCATCGAGCCCGGTTCGTTCCGCACTGGAATCCAGAACCGTACGCATATCTCTGGCGCACCGATCGACGACTACACAGGAACTGCCGGCGGCATGTTCCGTTCGATGAAGACCGAGATCACCCCCGAGATGTTCCCCGGCGATCCCGAGAAGGCGGCCGAGGTCATCTACAAGGTGGCAACGTCGGAGCAGAACCGCCACTGGGTCGTGCTCGGGAGCGACGCTCAGCGAAGAATCACGGCGAAGCTCGACCAGCTCCGCGCCGAACTCGAGGCAGGCAAGGAACTGGCGGCGAGCACCGACTTCCCCGACAGTGCTCACACCGCCCTCCTGTAGCAGCCGCACCCGGTCGGGTCACCGTCAGCGCGGTCGGCCCGACCGGGTTCCCACAACCGCGTCGACGAAGTCAGTGCTGCGGTTCCAGTTCGTCGAGACGTCAGCCTTCGCAGAAAATGCACGGCGTGGACGTCGCCACCCACTAGCGAAGCTTGAGGTATTGGCCATGACCCTGGCATCAGCAATGAGAGTTGACCCGGCGCTGACGCTCGTCCCGCCGGCAATGACGGATCGTCGTACGGGTTGCCGGATCACGTTCGCGGTGATTCTGCTCGCAGTCCTCGCGTTCTCCCTCCTCACCTTCGCCCATCAGCAGCAATGGGAGATCTACCTGGCCTCAGGCGTGGTCGGGATGGGTATGGGCTTCGCCATGGCCGCGATGGCCAACGTCATTGTCCAATCCGTACCGACGTCTCAAACCAGCATCGCGGCCGGAATGAACGCCAACATCCGCACCATCGGCGGTTCCATTGGCGCGGCAGTGACGGCAAGCCTCGTCGTCTCGCACGTTGGGGTGGATCACCTACCGGATGCGACTGGCTACACCGACGGTTACCTCTTCCTCCTCGTTGGCGCGGTGATCGCGACGGTCGCCTCCCTCGCCATCCCTACTGCGCCGAGTTCTCGACGGTGACCGCGACCAAAGAGGCACCGGCCACCGCCGGCGAGCCACGCTTGTCGCTGCCGCAGACAGTGCGACACCTGCCGGTGGCGGCGCTGCTCGCAGTCGCCTTGCTCATCTTCTTGATCTCCTCGGACTTTTACGCGAGCTCTTTCTGGATTGGCCACCCCGCAATAACTTCCGTCCTGGCCGCTCTCGGCACTGTCCTCGTGTCGGTCACGGTGATCGAGGTGATCCTTAATCGCCGGTCCGAACGAAGGTGGCGATTGCTCGCGCAGTACGCCCTCATGGAACTCGCCGAGGCCGCTCGTGGAGCCTGGGCGGTGCTGCTCGGAATCGTCGACACCGAGGGCGACGACAGCAGTGAGACTGCTGACCCGTCCCGAGTCACGCGCGTTCTCGACTCGCGCGATCGGGCGCTAACCTTCAAGCGGAAGATCGAGGCAATACTCACCGATCCACAAACGCGAGATGACCTGCTGAAATCGCTCGAACACGCGCTTGATGTGTCCCGGGAACTCATCAGCCGATGGGGAGCTGTCCTAACCGGGTCGTCTAGCTTCTCCGAACTCTTCGATCGCCACGTCGAAATGATCGGTCGGATCCATGGGCTCTGGTACTTCTTGGCACATGGCACGCGCCGCGGAAGTCGGTACAGGTCACCTGGAGGCAGCCACGCCGATGACTGGTTCATCGACAATCTGCTGTCGATGACCCGCATAGCGATTCAGCTCGAGGATGAAACCTGGGCGCTCGCCCTCCGCATAGTCCCACCCGACTGGTGGGACAAACGAACGGACGAGCTGGCTGCGCCGGCGCACGCCGCCAACCCATGAGAATCGAGCGACCACCGGGCACGTTCCACCTAGGCGAGAAAATGCCGCGGCCTCGGGAGAGCGAAGGTAGCGCGCGCTACGATAGGCCCGTATCAGATGGACAGAATGGACGATGTGCCCGACGCAACCGCACGTAAACGATTTATAGGCATCTACCTGGATGTCTCCCGTCACCTTGCCAAGGTGAGGGTCGCGGGTTCGAATCCGGTCGTCCGCTCCAAGGAAAGTCCAGCTAGATAGGTATTTCGGGGACCCGAATGGGTCCCCGATTTCGCGTCATTGCCTATGGTCTGCCCATGGACCATCATCTTATTTCTGGGTGTTTGCTGTGGACTGCTGGGTGCGCAACCGTTCAAGACGGCATTTGTCCCGTCACCCACCAACCGTCCAACTTCGGGCGATGACCGGTATTGAACAAGACGCCCTCGTAGTCTTCGATCGAGATCCACAACGGCATGACCTGGCAGCGCGAATCCGAGCTGCTGGAACGCAAACTGTCATTAGCCGGACCGCTCTGCCTAATGTTGATGCAGGCGTATTCGTTCGCTCAAGACGCGTTGTAGCTGAATAGAAGGAAGCGCCATGGGAAGACAGATAGCCACCGTGCTCTATGTCCTTGCTCTGATTATCGTCGTGGTCGGCGTAGACATCCTCTTCTTCCGGCATCTGTTCTGGTCGCGACTGATTGCAAACGTCGCGATCGTCGCGGTCTTCACTGCTTTCTACTTAGGATTTTTGAAGAACCATCTCTGAATTTAGTCTGAGGGTCGGCGGATCCAAGGGGTGTGCGCACAATCTCCGTCAGTCACGGACGCCCGTCGGGCTGAGACGCGGAGGTTATGCCAGACGCGTTCACTTTGTCCGCTTCGGCCACCTTCTGTCCGAGATCGATAAGCACGCCGCCGCCAAGCTCGAAGCTCTTTGAGGTGCTGCGCGCCTCGCGTGATGCACGCTGGCGCTTACGACGGGCTCGACTGAGTTGATAGAGCGTGCCCATTGGTCTGTCCTATTCCGTCAGAGGACGAGTGCCCAGCAGCTCGGCGGGTATGAAATCGTCTGCTCCGAGAGGGGCTCCGAGGATCTGCTGGCCGTAGTGAACGGCCGCGGTCCTCATCGACTCGGGGGTCAACGCCCAGCCCTCCGGCTTGGGCCTGCTCAGGTCCCAGCCGGCCGAACGAAAGAACCCCTCGATCCCCGCAGGCGTGCACATAGTGAGCAAGTCGACGGACTCAGAGGTGAACCGGTAGGCGTGGGGGATATTGCGCGGCAAGAACACCACGCCACCCGAGGAGAGCTCGTATCGATCCTTACCCACCCAGAAGATGCCCTTGCCTTTGAGCATCACGAACATCTCGTCCTCTTCCGAGTGCACGTGGACCGGTGCAGCCGAGCCTCCCGTAAGCAGCGAACGAAGGACGACGAGCTGACCGTCGGTGGCCTCGGCGTCCAACAAGACGTTCATGACCCCGCCTCCGATCCACTCGAGACGTTGGTGGTCGGCGGCCTGGGCGATGTAGGGGAGACTCATGGTTACTCCTATTGAGTTAACTAGGGACTAAACCAATTGATGCAATGTAAACTTAATTTGTGAGCGACGTCAAGAGCCCGAAGTCCCCCCGCCGCTATGCGTCCCGGTTAAGGACCGAGCTTGCGGAACGGACCCGAAGCGAGATCGTGAAGGCATCGCTCGAGCTCTTCCTCGCGCAGGGATATGTGGCCACGACGGTGGACCAGATTGCCGAACGTGTTCGCGTGTCCCGTCCGACCGTCTTTGCGGTCGGTTCCAAGGCCCAGCTGTTCAAGTTGGCCCGAGACCGCGCCATCGCGGGTGACGACGACCCGAAATCGATGGCCGAGCGCCCAGCGCACGAGGAGTTCGCCGCAGCCGAGGACCCCGAGACAGCGCTCCGCCGATTCGCCCGACTGTCGGCGGGGATCGCCCGCCGTTTCGCGCCGCTCAACGAAGTGCTGCGCCAAGGTGCAGCTGTCGACAAACAGCTCGCAGACCTCTGGCAGCAAAGTGAAAATGAGCGGCTCGTCGCTGCCCGAGCCGTCATCAAGATCGTCGCCGCCAAAGGGCCACTTAGATCTGGTCTCGACGACCGCGCCGCGGCGGACATCTTGTGGTTGTTAATGGCTCCCGATCAGTCCCACCGCCTCGTTGTCGAACGCGCCTGGAGCGACGCTCGTTTTGAGAGGTGGTACGCAGACACGATGGTGCGACTGATCCTTCCGGAACCTGACGACCGGGCCTCAGATTAGAAGATGAATGGCACGAGCATCTTGGTCGAGCGCTTGTACATCGGGTAGGCGTCCGGGAATTGCTCGATCAGGTAGCGCTCTTCGACGATCGCGCTGTAACAGAAGTAGAGCCCGGCCAGGACCACGGCGATCAGCCACTGCCAGCTCAGCGCCACCGCGGTGCCGATGCCGGCGGCCAGGATTCCCGAGTAGATCGGGTGGCGGACCAGGTGGTAGGGGCCGCTAGTCACCAGCTCTGGATCGTCCTTTTGGTCATTGGGGTGCCCCAGTTGCGTCCGATGTGCACGCGTGCCCAGATCGCGAACCCCAACCCCAGGGCGAGAAGGACGAGTCCAAGGCCAGCGCGCCACGGATCCGTGTTGAGGCCGCGATCCCGAAAGGCTCCCAAGCGGATCAAGAGGATCGCGGCAACAAGGATGACTGCCCTGATACGGAGCTCGCGAGACCACGGGACGCGGCCCCTCTTCATGGAGAGGGCCGCCACGAGCCAGTACAGCCAGAACGCCGCCCAGGCGACGACGAAGACGAGCTCAACCACTCGCATGATGACTCATTCTTCTACATTGCCTCGCGGTACGCGGCGAGGACCTCGGGAGCGGTGCCCGCGGGTCCCAAAAACGTGCACCCAGAGGAGCCACGGTCGCGTAGCGAGAGCGCGGTAGGTGACAGTCGCGAATCCAGAACGTCGACACCGAACCACAGCTTCCGGTGCATACCCAGGAGCGCCGGTGAGGCAGCTACTCGTGCGCAAGCTCTGCCGAATCGGTTCGCGGTCCTCAAACGGCCTCGGAGTACCTACACGAGTGATCGACATGTGGATCTCCCGGGGCTTCCAAAGTGTTCTGTTCGCGGTATTACGCCTGCGCCGGTTCGATGTCACCAACATTCGATGGTTCGGAGGGATCCGATGCACGCGATGTGATCACGGAGTCTGAGGGACCGCCGAAGCGGACCAGTGCGACGATCACACCACCGGCCAACGCCACCACTGCACCGGCACGAAACGCCAGCGCGGCGCCGTCTGTCGAGGCCACCGAGGAGACGACACCGTGCGCGACGGCAGCCCGGGCGTGACGCAGGGCGAGCGTGGCCAGCACCGCCAGGCCGACCGCGCCGCCCACCTGCTGGGCAGTCGATTGGACACCCGCGGCCAGGCTGGCGTCCTGACCCGAGACTTCGTGCATCGATGCCACGCCGTAGGTGGCGAACAGGATCCCTGACCCAAAGGCCATGACCACCAGTCCTGGAAATGCTTCAGTCCAGTACGAGCCGTCGACGGTGATCCGCGAAAGAAGGAAGACACCGCCCGCCGCCAACACGAAGCCTGCGGACAGCAGGACCTTGACGCCGACCTTGGGAACCAGCGAACTGGATACGGCAATGCCGAGACCAATCACCACTCCGAACGGAAGATAGGCCAATCCGGTCCGAATGGCCGACCAGTGTTCGACCTCCTGGAAGTAGAGGGTCAATAGGAAGAACATGGCGAAGAAGGCGCTAAAGAAGAAGAGGGACGTGATGTTGGCCGTCACCCTGGTCCGGTTCTTCAGGAATCCGGCCGGCACCAGCGGTGCAGGGGCTCGGCGCTCCTGGAAGACGAAGCAGGCGAGGAGGAATGCACCGGCCGCAAGCGGGACCGCCACGGACACCGAGCCCCAGGCATGCGTTCCCGCCGCAATGAATCCGTAGACAATGCCCGAGAGCCCGGCAGTGCCGAGGACTGCCCCGGCGATGTCGGGTCGTTGCCCGGCATCCAACGGATTAACTTCGGCTCGGCTCTCGTGCACCATTCGGGCCACGGCCACCACGGCGATGACTGCTATCGGCACATTCACGAAGAAGATCCACCGCCACGATCCGGCGGCGATCAAAAGGCCGGAGATGACCGGGCCGAGGGTTCCACCAAGGCCGGCGACGCCACCGAAGACGCCGATCGCCTGGGCTCGTTCCTTGGGCTCGGTGAAGAGCAGGGCGATCAGGCCAAAGGCAGCCGGACCGGCAATCGCTTCTCCGATGCCCTGGAGGAACCGGCTCGCCACGAGCATCGCCGGATCGACGGCCGCCCCGCTCAATATCGATGCCACTGCAAAGAGAGAGACGCCGACCAGGAACATTCGCTTGCGCCCCAGCACGTCGGCCAACCTTCCACCGAGCAGGATCAATCCGCCTGCGGTCAAGACGTAGCCATCGACTACCCAGGCCAGGCCGGCTCGACTGAACCCGAGGTCCACCTGAATGTGGGGGAGCGCCACGTTCACGACGGTGATGTCGAGCACGAGGATGAACTGCACGAGCGCAATGACGCCCAGGGCCTTCCAACGCTGGCGATCGGGGGCGGCACGGTCCTCTGGCGACTCGAGATTCGGATGGTCGTCTGTGGTCATGAGACAAATGTAAACCGATATGCGGACACGATCTGTCCTGAAAGTGAGAAACTATGGATCTATGGGTGACACCCCCGGCCGGATGCTCGAACTCCTTTCGCTGCTCCAGACGCGCCGTACATGGGGCGGCGTGGAACTGGCAGCTCGACTCGAAGTCACAGAACGGACGGTTCGCCGCGACGTTGAGCGGCTCCGTCACCTGGGCTATCCGGTTGAGGCGGTGCCCGGCCGATTCGGCGGTTACCAGCTCAGTCGCGGTGGTCGCCTCCCGCCGCTGCTCTTCAATGACGACGAAGCGGCTGCCATCGTCATCGGTCTGCGGAGTGCCATCGATGGCAGCGTCACCGGCCTGGAGGAGTCGGCCGTCTCCGCCCTGGCAAAGCTGGACCAGATCCTGCCGGCCCACGTGGCGGGCCGCGTACGCGCACTGCACGAGAGCACGGCATCGATGTTGTGGCATGGACCCCCGGAAAAGGTCGATGCCGGTCATCTCATTCTCCTTGCGCACGCATGCTCAGCCCAGGAGCGTGCTCGATTCGACTACGTCGACAGGGGCGGTGCGGCAACGAGCCGATTCATAGAACCACTTCGACTGGTCCGTAGTGGCTGGCGCTGGTACCTGGTGGCGTGGGATGTGGATCGAGCCGATTGGCGTACCTTCCGGCTCGATCGCATCACGAACCCTGAATCAGTTGGAACTCGGTTCGAAGCAAGGAGCCATCCTGATCCGATCGAAATCATGACCGATGGTGCGGCAATTGGTGGCTATCCGTTTCGGGCCCGTATCCGTCTTCCTTTGTCGGTGGAGAAGGCTACGAGGGTGGTCCCTCGAACCTTTGCGGTCCTCGAGGACGAGGGAGGATCGACCGTCATCGAACTGGGATCCACAAACGTGGAGCGGATGGTGGGTTACTTGGCCGGTCTGAATCCACCCTGCGAAGTGCTCGATCCTCCCGAGCTACGCCACGCTCTGCGCGCCCATGCCATCGCAGTTGCCGCCGCCAACAACTGAAGCGTCTCGCCACATGACAAGGCCCAGCAGAGTTTCGTCATCACCGCGGGGGTCATATGTCGGGACCGATCCACAGGATGGTGGCGTGCTGGAGTTCGTCGAGCGCTTCCTCCACCGTGGGACCGGGACGATTCGCTTCCTCAGTCCTATGCAGGCAGTCGCTTGGCTGAGGCGAGAGATCGAGAGCGAAGAGAAGCGTGCGGCCTGTCGACGGGAACTGAGCGGAGAGTGATGGCCGTGCTCTCGACGGACTGCCGCCGTGGTAGAGCGCGATACGACAGGACTGATTTCACTGGACGCCATGGACAAATCGCCTGACAGGAGCGCACGGCAGCGACTTATTGCCGTCTACCTGGACTTTTCCTATCACCTTGCCAAGGTGAGGGTCGCGGGTTCGAATCCCGTCGTCCGCTCCATCCATCCAAAGAAATACCTGGTAGATGGGCAGTTCCGGGACCCGATTGGGTCCTCGATTTTCGGGTCGTTGCCCATGGTCTGCCCATGGCTCGCCCATGGGCCACACGTGTCCGAGCTGAGTGCGGAAGGATCGACCATTGGGTCCTAGCCCTGGCATGTGCTAGAGAGACGATATGCAGCGCGTTCGGGTGCACAATTTCTCGGTGTCGCTCGACGGTTTCGGAACCGGAGATGGTCAAACTCGTGATGCTCCGTTCGGGCACGCCGGAACCAAGCTCCACGAATGGTTCTTCCCCACCCGGACGTTTCGCGAGATGTGCGGTGAGTCGGGTGGCACCACCGGCGTCGACGATGCTTTCGCTAGCAACTGGAGTCCAGGTATCGGTGCGGAGATCATGGGGCGCAACAAGTTCGGTCCCCAACGCGGCCCATGGCTGGACGAGGAGTGGAAAGGTTGGTGGGGCGACAACCCGCCCTTTCACACTCCCGTGTTTGTGCTCACGCACCACTCCAGACCATCGATCGAGATGAAGGGTGGGACAACGTTCCACTTCATCGACGCCTCCCCTGCCGAAGCCCTACAAGTCGCTCGAGAAGCTTCGGGCGGTTTGGACGTACGCATTGGCGGAGGAGTTTCGACCATCTGCGAGTTCCTCGCAGCCGACCTCATCGATTACCTACACATTCCGATTGTGCCCATAGTTCTCGGACGCGGGGAACGTCTCTGGGATGGATTCGAAGAACTTGAGCAGCGCTTCAGTGTGGAATTGGTTGCCTCCCCGAACGGGGT
>JAODBO010000003.1 GCA_025464005.1 Acidimicrobiaceae bacterium
CACGACGACCAACTTCACCTACGGGGCGAACGGCAACAGGACCGCCTCGACCATCGGCTCGACGACGCTCTCGAGCGCGACCTGGAACGGCGCCAACGAGCTCACGAGCTACTCGGACGCCTCGGCGAACATGACCGCCTCGTCCTACAACGGCGAGGGACTGCGGACCTCCGCGACAGCGACACCATCTGGTGGCTCGTCGTCGACGCAGGCCTTCGTCTGGAACACGCTGGGCAGCGTTCCACAGCTGCTGATGGACGGTAAGAACGCCTACCTCTACGGACCAGGACCGACGCCGATCGAGCAGGTGAACTTGTCAAGTGGCACGATCCAGTACCTCGCGTCCGATGCGCTCGGCTCCGTGCGTGGTGTCGTGAGCTCGACAGGGGCACTCACCGCGTCGACCGCCTACGGCGCCTATGGCAACCCGGAGACGACCGGCGGGCTCACGAGCTACACACCGTTCGGCTTCGCCGGTGGCTACACCGATCCCACGGGGCTCGTTTACCTGGTCAACCGCTACTACGACCCGGGGACCGGGCAGTTCATGTCGGTGGACCCGCTGGTCGACCAGACGGGGCAGGCGTATGGGTACACGGGTGGGAACCCGGTGAACGGGGTGGACCCGTTGGGACTGTGTAGCGATGCTGGCGGGACGTTCCTCGTCCCTGGGGCCTGCCACTGGACCTCCCGGTCATGGGTGATGCAGACCGAGAACACGCTCCAGGGGCAGAAGGGCGGAGGGTTTAGCTGGACCAACGGACTCAAAGCTGTTGCGGACTATGGAACTGGCATCGCTAACTTCGCCGTCTCGACAGCGACGCTCGGCAACGGTCACGTCTCGGCGCCATATTGCGGATTCGGGTGGGCGTCGGATGTCGGGTATTGGTATGCAGCAGGCGCTACCTTCGTTCTGGGTGGAGCGGAAGCGGATGCTGCCAATGCTACGGAAACGAGCGTTAACGAGGGTGTTTACGTAATTCGCTCAACAGGAGGAAACTACGTTGGGCAGTCCGGAAACATTGATCAACGACTTGCGGGATACGTGTCGAGCGGCCGATTCACCCAAGCAGAGGTCGACGCGGCAGAAAGAACGCTGGCAACTGGTGGAAAGACTGCGCGTGAAGTTGCAGAACAATTGCAGATCGACAGCATGGGTGGCGTAGACAACTTGCTAAATATTCGCAATCCAATCGGGGATGGGAGAGTGTCTCTCATGCCCCAGCCATATGCTCGACCATGAAATGAAACAGGGCCCGAGCGACGCGCAGCCGGCGTTTACTCTTGAGAAACGCGCGCAGGGGACAACCTTAGTCTTAACGGGTCAATGGACACCGGAAGCCGAACTAGTCCTGCTATCTGGTGAGGCAGATGGACTCGAAGTGAACTACGCACGGGGAAGTCGCGAACGAGATCTTGAGTTCCTCGGCCAATGGCCAATCCGATGGATGAGGATCCTCGCCCGAACACTTCGGGACGTGGAACCTATCTATCGACTCGGCGACTCGCTCGAAGAACTTCACATTCAGACGGCCAAGGGGGTATCAGTCGACCTCGCGCGCCTGCCGCACCTGACCTCAATCGCAGCAGACTGGGAGCAAGTTCGAAGGACAATTGAATCCACTGACAGTCTCCAAGAGCTGACGATTCTGAGATTTGCAGAGCCGGATCTCGAAATGATCTCTAAAAATAGTGGTTTGGTAAAGCTCGTCCTGAAGGAGGCGCCCTATCTGGAGAGTCTTACTGGACTCGGCGCATTGCGCTCTCTCATCTACTTAGGGATCTTTTCAGCCAAGACCCTCCTTGATTTGTCCGAGACGCGAGGAGCCACCGATAGTTTGCGCAGGTTCGAGCTCGAAGCATGTCCAGCGGTCAGCCGACTGACGGACATTTGCGGACTCGCTGAGCTCGAGTTCCTGGGGTTTAGCGATTGCAAGGACATCGAATCCATCGCGTCAATTGCTTCGCTCCAGGCACTCGAGGTTGTTCACGCCTGGGGCACAACAAGGGTTGTCAACGGCGATCTCGTGCCGCTCGCTGCATTGCCGAACCTCACCGAGCTTCGAATGCGAGATCGACATGAATATCATCCGCGGGTGGCCGAAATTCAAGCTCAATTGACCGTACGCCAGGGAGGCCACACGGTGTGAGCGCCAAATCGGCGAGGGCCAAATCGCTATGGGGGCGACGCCAAGGCCGTGGTGCGCCGGCAGCACCCCGCTCATTTCCGAAGAGCCAGCAATGTTCGAGGTCCCGGATGGCCGCCGATGCCTTTGTCTTCAGACTCGAGCCCGACTCGAATCCGCTCTTGCCCAAGTTGCGCAAGGAGATACTGCGGAAATCCGACGAGGCATCCGCTTGTCGTATGCGAGTGCAATCAATAGCTGCGTTCGCTATGCCGAACTCGCCGTGCTCGCGCTTACCAGGGCGACTTTCAACCGCCCAAATTGCGGACGGGCATACAAGGAGTACGCGGCTTGCGCGTCGGATACCGGAAGCACGTGAGAAACGTATGTTGCAAAGTCTTCCCGGTGCTCAAGTAGATATTTAGCCCCTTCGCGGAGCACTCTCTGCCATCCCCCGAGTGTGCGGCCGGAACTGATCGTCAGATTCCGATCGTACAGCTGCTCGTACGGAAAGCTATACGTGGGGTCGTCTGGTGCTCCAAAGCCGAAGACGAATCCATAATCCGCAACAGCGGACACAGCATCGTGAATAGTTACTTGTTGATGCCCTACTGCTTCAACGATGATCTGTGGGCGGGTCTCATCGCTCAGCCCGGTCAGCCAACGCGAGCTCGTCATCTGAAAAAAATCATCAGCGCCAAAAGATAGCGCCGTTTCGGCGCGGTCGACCGGATCGATAGCGCTTACATGAGCCGCCCCACGTTGCTTCAGGATATGACAGAACACGAGACCGCAGGGACCTGCACCGATGACCGCAGCCCGCAGACCGCGAACATCAGGGAAGTGCGACGCTGCCCGAACAACTGTGGCGACAGACTGTATTGCAACTGCCTCGACGTCGTCCAGCTCGTCCGGAACGGGCATGAGCTTCGAGGCTTCTGCAAGCAGGACTTCCGCGAGTCCTCCGTTGCGATCCAAGGTGCCAACAACGCGTTGGCCCTCCTTGAAGTCTTCACTCGCGCTCTCCATTACCTCGCCAACGATTTCGTGTATCGGTGCTGGGCAATGATCTGAACTCGCGAGAGGCTCGACAATGCCATTGAATACGGGCATGTCGCTCCCGCACAATCCGGCAACTTTGAGACGAAGACGGACCTGGTCCGTTAGAAGTTCGGCCGTATTATCGGCAACCTCAACCCGTCGGACCAAGCCCGGCCCGACCAAATGATACGCCCACACTTTATGATCTCCCCTTGCCAGTGGGCGCGTGCCCAGCGTGCCGAGGCAAGGCCACTATCAGATAACAGCCGTTCGGCACGGGAGCTCATTGTATTGAGTTGGCCGAGCCTGCGTGAGTGGGCGGACGCCGAGACGCCGTCGCTCGCGTTCTTTCTTGGAGGTGCTTCGAGACACCGGCCAGCCGATTTCGGTTAGCCATGCTGCTTCTTGGCTTGGGGCGGGGCCACCGAGGAGATCTCATGAACGGGTCCTGCGACGGCGAGGGAGCGTTCGGTGACGTCGGTGTCGAGGTTCCCAGTGTCGAGGTTCCCGTAGGACACGTCGATATCGTGTGCGGGCTGCGTGCATGACGACGGCCAGCTCGCAGGCGGGCACGGCCAGAGGCAGCACCCTCCCGACCGTCGGGGGTCGGCGCCGGAGACATACACGACAATCCCCAGCGCTCCTCGGCGAGCAGCTCCTTGTCGTAGCGGGCACCAGCGGGTCCCGACCGGTGAGGCCGAGGACCGCGAAGTTGCGGCCGAGCCCACTCATGGCCTCGTCGTACCGGTCGAGGACCTCGCCGAGGTGGACCGTGTCGCGAACGGCGGCGACGGTCCTCGCTCGGACCTTGCGGAGCTCGACATCCAAGGGAGCAGGATCGAGCTGAGGGACGCGACCGAGCGACGCGACGGCGGCCCGGATGCGGTCGAGTTGACCCTCGAGACGTCCCGCGATCAGTTCAGAGCGCGCATCGGGGGTCGGTGGCTGCGAGCACGTCGCCGATCTCGCGCGCGGCCATCCCCGGGTCGCGAAGGATCGGTGAATCACCTGTGTCGTGGGCACCTGATCGACCGTGGTGTAGCGATAGCCGGTCCAAGGGTCGACCTCGGCCGGCTCGAGCTGCCCCTCGTGGTGGCGCCTAAGCGTCTTGTTACTTCACTGTCCGCCACGACCGGATCTGACGATCACCGATCGCCTCGACAGCCGGCGCGCCCCGGTGATCGGGGTGTGCCCGCGACCGAGCGCGCTGGCTCTCCGCCTGCCTGTTCGCGACGTAGCTCTTCGTTGTCACCGAGCGCAGGGGGCAGGTGGTCATTCCCTGGCGAGCTCGCGCAGGTTCGTCTTCGCGAGCTCGAGGATCTCGTCGGCCCCGCCCGAGAGGATCGTCCTCGTGGCATAGAGCGCGAATCCCTTGGCCTGGGCGATCGTGACCTTCGGCGGCAGTGCCAGCTCTTGGCGCGCTGTCCGGACGTCGACGAGCGCGGGACCGTCATGGGCGAACGCGGCCCGAAGTGCACCTTCGAGCTCGTCCCCTCGCTCCACGGTCTCGCCGAAGAGACCGACCGCTCGTGCGATTCCCGCGAAGTCGGGGTTGTCAAGGCCGGTCCCGTAGTTCACGAAGCCCGCCGCCTTCATCTCTAGCTCCACGAACGAGAGTGCCCCGTTGTTGAACACGACCACCTTGACCGGGAGGTGCAACTGACGGAGCGTGACGAGCTCGCCGAGCAGCATGGCGAGTCCACCGTCGCCGGACAACGTCACGACCTGACGCCCGGGCTGGCTCGCCTGGGCGCCGATGCCTTGGGGCAACGCGTTGGCCATCGTCGCGTGGGTGAACGAGCCGAGCAGGCGACGCTTGCCGTTCATGTGGAGATAGCGCGCTGCCCAGACGGTCGGTGTGCCGACGTCGGCGATGAAGATCGCATCGTCGTTTGCGAGTCGGTCGATGGTCGCTGCGACGAACTGTGGGTGCAGCGGGGAAGCACCACCAGTTTCCTTCGCGAGGCTGTCGAGTCGGTCTCGAGCCCTCTGGTAGTGCGCGGTCATCCGGTCGAGGTGCTTCGAGTCGTCCTTGACCGCCAGAATCGGCAGGAGCACGTCGATCGTGTCCTTCACCGTCCCGACCAATCCGACGTCGACGGGGATCCGGCGACCTATCTGTTCGGCGCGCACGTCGACCTGGATCACGGGGACACCGTCCGGATAGAACGGGCGGTAGGGGAAATCGGTGCCGAGCATGAGCAGCACGTCGCAGTGCTCCATTGCCCGATAGCCCGAGCTGAAGCCGATGAGGCCGGTCATGCCGACGTCATAGGGATTGTCGTATTCGACGAACTCCTTTCCCCGAAGCGCATGGAGCACCGGAGCTTTGAGGGCGGCGGCGACCCCGATGAGCTCATCGTGCGCGCCTGCACATCCCGCTCCGGCCAGGATGGTCACGCGGCTAGACCGGTTCAGCACATCGGCGGCAGCCGCGAGGGATCGGTCATCGGGTCTGACGACCGATGCCGTCTTGAGGATCGGACGCACCTTCCAAGTGGTCGCGCTCTCGCTCAGGAACACCTCGCCCGGTATGACGACAACGGCGACGCCGCGGCGTTCGAGAGCGGATCGCATCGCAATGTCGAGAACCCAGGGGAGCTGCTCCGGGACGCTGACGAGCTCGCAGTAGACGCTGCACTCACGGAACAGGTCCTGGGGGTGCGTCTCCTGGAAGTACCCCCCGCCGATCTCCTCCCTCGGGATGTGGGCTGCGATGGCGAGAACGGGCACTCGACTCCGGTTTGCGTCGAACAGGCCGTTGATGAGATGGAGGTTCCCTGGCCCGCAGCTCGCCGCGGCCACTGCGAGGTCGCCGGAGATCGCGGCCTCCGCTCCCGCCGCGAACGCAGCGGACTCCTCATGGCGGACGTGTGCCCACTCGATGTCACCGGAACGCCGGAGCGCGTCGGTGAAGCCGTTCAGTGAGTCGCCAGGGATGCCGTAGACGCGGCGGACTCCCGATGCCTTCAAGGTTGCGACGATCTTGTCGGCCACAGTTGGCATGGCTAGTTGCTCCTTCTCTCGTCGAGAAAGCAGCTCCCAACAGGTCGTCTGTGGCTGCTGCGGCCGCGACGTCGTTGTCCATGTCGGTCGAGCCGCGCCCCGGCCCCGGTTACCCGCCCCGGGACATCGCCCGGCGCGGACATCGATCGTCCCGATTCCCTCGATGGTAAAGAACGGGCCGCCTCGTTGCACGGCGTCCTTGAGATCGTTGGTCGGATCGGCCGACGCTAGCGAGGACAGGTCACTCCGGCGCAGGTGCCGAACGGGTTCTACGATCCTCCCGTGACAACCCGCCCCTCCCAGGCGACGTGCATGTCGTCGAACGAATAAGAACTCGAAGCGAGGACATGTCCGTGCATCGCCATTTCGTGAACGATCCCCGTGACATCGTCACGGAGGCTCTGAGCGGCATGGAGCGCGCGTATCCGCGTCTCCTGCGCTGGAACCGCGAGCCGAGCTATGTCACCCGTGCCGGCCCCGTCGGGCCGCCGAAGGTCGCGCTGCTGGCGGGTGGGGGATCCGGCCACGAGCCGCTCCACACCGGCTTCGTCGGCGTCGGCATGCTCGATGCAGCGGTGCCCGGCGCCGTCTTCGCCAGCCCCGCTGCCGTGCAGGTTGAGGAGGCCACCAAGGCCGTCTCCAGCGGGCGGGGTGTGCTCTACGTGGTGAAGAACTACACGGGCGATGTCGTGAACTTCAACATGGCCGCCGAGTTCGTGGCTGAGCAGGGAATCGAGGTTCGGACGGTGCTCGTCGACGACGACTTGGCGACCGACGGAATCGAGGGAGGCCCTGGTCGACGGGGCACTGCCGCCGTGGTCACGGTGGAGAAGGTCTGTGGGGCCGCGGCCGAGCGGGGTGCCAACCTCGGCGAGGTCGCTGCTCTCGGCGCGCGGGTGGCCGCCGGCTCCCGGTCTCTCGCCGTGGCGCTCGGCGCCGGCACCCATCCGGGCGATCGCCAACCCTCCTTCGAGCTGGCCGAGGACGAAGTCGAGTATGGCGTGGGCATCCACGGCGAGAGGGGCATCGGGCGGCGCCCGTTCGCCCCGGCAGCAGATCTCGCGCGGATGGTGGTCAATCCATTAGTCGAGGCGCTCGCCCTCGCGTCGGGAGATGCCGTCATCGTCATCGTCAACGGTCTCGGCTCGACTCACCCACTCGAGCTCTCGGTCATGTTCCTCGAGGTGGCACGTCTTCTCGACAGCCTCGGCATCGAGATCGCCGGATCGCTCGTGGGCTCCTACGTCACCTCGCTCGACATGGCCGGATGCTCAGTGACCCTGACCAGGGCGGACGAGCAGCTCGTGGAGCTGTGGGAGGCGCCGGTGCGCACACCGGCGCTCACCTGGTAGTCGGCCGACTCGGGCAGCGAATGACAGACCACGAGCTGGAGATGGCAGTGATGTTGGACGTCGCGCGAGCCCGCGCCTGGGTCGAGACCTTCGCGGCGCGCTTCGAGTCGAGTCGGGTCGAGCTCACCGCTCTCGACCGTCTCGCCGGGGACGGTGATTTCGGGACCAACCTCCAGGTTCCCCTCGAGCGCGCGTGTGCGGCACTCGCCGCGGCGGAGAACCTGAGCTCGGTGAGCGAGGTGTTCGAGCCACTTTCGGCCGCGTTCATGCGGGCCGGTGGTACGAGCGGCCCGCTGTTCGGCGTCTTCTTCAGGGAGCTTGGCCGGGCCGAATCCGGTGACTCGGGGGTCG
>JAODBO010000005.1 GCA_025464005.1 Acidimicrobiaceae bacterium
TGCCGGCTTTCGTGCTGTCCGGCGTCGGAATGGCGCTGTTCTTCGTGCCCGTGGCGTCGCTGGTCCTCACCTCCGTCGGCACTGCTGACGAGGGCATCGCGTCGGGCACGAACAACGCCGTGCGCGAACTCGGCGGGGTTCTCGGGATCTCCGTCCTCGGCGCTGTGTTCTCTGGCCTCGGTGGCTACGCCAGCGGTGCGAGCTTCGTCGCCGGCCTCGTTCCCGCCATCTCGGTCGGCGCTGTCGTCGTCGGCGTCGGGGCCGTCGTGGCCTTGGCGCTCCCACGCCGGCGGCGCACGGCAGTCGCCGGAGCCGACGCGGGCGCTGTCGACCGGGGTCTCGCGGGTGCCGTCCCGGCGAACGCCGTCTGAGCGCCGGTCGCCTCACGCTGCGCCATCGCCTCGCCGAGCCAGTAGATTTGACGCCATGACGACCGACGACCGAAACGAGGCTCAGAGCGCGTCTCCCGGGACCGCCCGCACGACCGGCACGGTGCGCGTGAAGCGCGGGCTAGCGGAGATGTTGCGTGGCGGCGTGATCATGGACGTGGTCAACGCCCACCAGGCCAAGGTCGCTGAGGACGCGGGCGCGGTGGCGGTCATGGCCCTCGAGCGGGTGCCTGCGGACATCCGTCGGGACGGCGGTGTCGCCCGGATGAGCGACCCGGCGCTCGTGGAGGGCATCCAGTCCGTCGTGACGATCCCGGTCATGGCCAAGGCCCGTATCGGCCACTTCGCTGAGGCGCAGGTCCTCCAGGCCCTTCGCGTCGACTACATCGACGAGAGCGAGGTGCTCACTCCGGCCGACGAGGAGCACCACATCGACAAGTGGGCGTTCGCCGTGCCCTTCGTCTGCGGCGCGACCAATCTCGGCGAGGCGCTGCGGCGGATCTCCGAAGGCGCGGCGATGATCCGCTCGAAGGGCGAGGCCGGCACCGGCAACGTCGTCGAGGCGGTGCGACACCTTCGCTCGATCCTCGGCGACCTGAAGAAGATCACGACGGCGGACTCGGCGGAGCGCTACGCCTGGGCCAAGCACCTCCAGGCGCCGATCGACCTCATCGAGGAGGTCGCCTCGACAGGCAAGCTCCCCGTCCCGCTGTTCTGCGCGGGCGGACTCGCCACGCCGTCCGACGCGGCGCTCGTCATGCAGCTCGGAGCCGAAGCCGTCTTCGTCGGATCGGGCATCTTCAAGAGCGCCGATCCGCCCCGTGTCGCTCGCGCCATCGTGGAGGCCACGGCTCATTTCGAGGATCCGGAGATGCTCGTGAAGGTGTCGAGGAACCTCGGCGACGCGATGCCCGGCGCCGAGATCGCCACGCTCGACACCAAGTTCGCCGACCGCGGCTGGTGAGCCCCGGGCCGGCCGAGGTGGGCGGCGCGGGTGGCGGCGCGCCCGTCGTCGGCGTCCTCGCGCTCCAGGGGGACGTTCGTGAGCACGCCGCGATGTTGGAGTCTCTCGGCAGCCGCGTCGTCGCGGTCCGGCGTCCTGCGGACCTGGAGGGCGTATCGGGGATCGTGCTTCCCGGGGGCGAGTCGACGACGTTGTCGATGCTCATCGACTCGTCCGGGCTGAGGGGGCCGCTCGTAGAGCGGCTCGCCTCGGGCATGCCTGCGCTCGGGACGTGTGCCGGGATGATCCTGCTCGCGCGGGAGATCGTCGGTGGACGACCGGACCAGCGCCCGCTCGACACGCTCGACATGAGCGTCCGTCGCAACGCGTTCGGGCGACAGCTCGAGTCCTTCGAGGCGGACCTCGACGTCGTCGGCGTGGACGGAGGTCCCATGCACGCGGTCTTCATCCGGGCCCCCGTCGTCGAGGATGTCGGTGACGGTGTCGAGGTGCTCGCCAGTGTCGAGCTCGCCGGCGCGCTCCGGCCGGTCGTCTGTCGCTCCGGTGTCGTCACCGTCGCCGCGTTCCATCCGGAGATCTCCGGCGATCCGCGCCTGCACGAGCTGCTGCTCGCTGATATCGCCTCTCGGTCGGGAGCGGCGCGCCCTTCGCGGCCGCGCCCGGGGAGTCCCGACTCGCCCGCCGGTGTCGGCGCGTCGATGACGGCCCACAGCTGAGCTGTCCGGTGAGCAACGGGCTGACCGGTCAAGCGCGGTCGAGGACGATGGGCGGTCGAGGACGATCGGCGGCGCGATGGCCGCGATCGTGACCCCCGCCAGGTGATCGGGGAGCCGGCGGCGCGCGAAGCCGCGCCTCGTTATGTGCGCGACCCGGTCGCGTCCTACGACCCCGTTCAGTCCGAGGAGCGCCACGCGGAGCTGCGGCGTGACATCCGCCTCGTCGGCTCCTTGCTCGGCGAGGCGCTCGAGCGCCAGGAGGGCCGGGCTCTGCTCGACCTCGTCGAAGAGGTGCGGGCGGTCTCGAAGCGCCAGCGCTCCACGACCCGTGGCGGCGGGGGCGACACCAGCGGCGATGAGCTTGCCGGGTTCCTCCACCAGCTCGACGCGCCGACCGCGTTGCGCCTCGCTCGGGCCTTCGGGGCGTACTTCCAGCTCGCCAACCTTGTCGAGCAGGTACACCGCACCGCGGAGCTCCGGCGTAACCGCCAGGAGGAGCGGACCTGGCTGCGGGACGCCCTCGACCGCATCGCCGAGCGCGGCCTCGATCCCGGTCTCGTCCGTTCGACCATCGAGCGCCTCGAGTTCCGGCCGGTGTTCACCGCGCACCCGACGGAGTCGGCGCGCCGTTCCGTGCTCAACAAAGTCGTCGAGATCGCGGACCTCGTCGAGGCCCTCGATCGAGAGCCGGCCGACGCCGAGCGACTGAGGATCGAGCGGCGGCTGCGTGAGCTCGTGGAGCTGCTGTGGCAGACGAACGAGCTGCGCTCCGGACGCCCTCGCCCGGAGGACGAGGCGCAGAACGTCCTGTACTACGTCGACCACCTCTACGACGACGCCGTGCCGTCGCTGCTCGAGGACCTCGACGACGAGCTCGCCCGCCTCGGCGTGGAGCTCGACTTCGGCACGTCGCTCCTGCGCTTCGGCTCCTGGGTCGGTGGCGACCGCGACGGAAACCCGAACGTCACGCCGCAGGTCACCGCCGACGTCCTCGTCCTCCAGCACGACGTCGGGACGCGAAGGCTGATCGCCGAGCTGGACGAGCTCATCCAGGCGCTCAGCAGCTCGACGGCGATCGTCGCCGTCTCCGACCAGCTCGTCGAGAGCCTCGAGAGGGACCGTCTCGCGCTGCCCGACGTGCACGAGCGTTACGTCCGCCTCGACGCGGAGGAGCCCTACCGCCTCAAGTGCTCGTATATCCGCCAGCGCGTGCTGAACACCCGGACGCGCATCGCGGCGGGGACGGAGCACGTCCCCGGTGTCGACTACCTGGGCTCCGAGCGGCTGCTCGAGGACCTGGCGGTCGTGCACCGCTCCCTGCTCGAGAACAAGGGCGAGCTGGTGGCGAACGGCCGCGTGCGCCGGCTCGCGAGGCTGGTGGCGACCTTCGGCCTCCACGTGATGACGCTCGACGTGCGGGAGCACGCGGACAAGCACCACGAGGCGCTCGCCCAGCTCTTCGACCCCTTGGGAGAGCTGGAGCGACCGTACGCGTCGCTTGCCCGGGAGGAGCGACGCCGTCTGCTCTCCGGCGAGCTCATGTCGCCCCGACCGCTCACGTCGCCGGGGCGCCGCCTCGACGACGGGGCAGAGCGGACGCTGTCGACATTCCGGGCGGTTGCCGGTGCGCTCGACCGTTTCGGCGACGGCGTCCTCGAGAGCTACATCGTCTCCATGACCCGTGGCGCGGACGACGTGCTCGCCGCGGTCGTGCTCGCCCGGGAGACCGGTCTCGTCGACCTGAGCGGCCCGTTGGCTCGGATCGGGTTCGTGCCGCTGCTCGAGACGGTCACCGAGCTGCGAGCCGCCGGCGACCTGCTCGAGGAGCTGCTCGGCGATGTTGGCTACAGGCGGGTCCTGTCGGCTCGCGGCGACATCCAGGAGGTGATGGTCGGCTACTCGGACTCGAACAAGGACGCCGGCGTCACGACATCGCAGTGGGAGATCCACCAGGCGCAACGCGCGCTTCGCGACGTGGCCCATGCCCACGGGGTCCAACTCAGGCTCTTCCACGGCCGTGGCGGCACGGTCGGTCGCGGCGGGGGCCCGTCGGGCGAGGCGATCCTGGCCCAGCCGCATGGGACGGTCGACGCCTTCTTGAAGGTGACCGAGCAGGGCGAGGTCATCTCGGACAAGTACGCGTTGGCCGAGCTCGGCCGGGAGAACCTGGAGGTCAGCCTGGCCGCGGTCATCGAGTCGAGCCTCCTCCACCAAGAGTCACGCCAGTCGAGCGAGACCCTCGAGCGGTGGGCGGCGGCGATGGACGTGCTCTCGGGCGCCGCAGAGCGCGCCTATCGGCGCTTCGTCGGCCAGCCCCGCCTGTCCGAGTACTTCGCGAGCTCGACGCCCGTCGCGGAGCTCGGCGAGCTCAATCTCGGTTCGAGACCAAGCCACCGTCCCGGCGCGAGCGCCGATCTCGGATCGCTTCGCGCTATCCCATGGGTCTTCGGCTGGACCCAGTCGCGCCAGATCATCCCCGGGTGGTACGGGGTCGGTCACGGCCTCGTCGCGGCGCGGGCCGCCGGCTGCGGCGAGGTGCTCGCCGAGATGTACGAGCGGTGGCCCTTCTTTCGCACATTCGTTGCGAACGTGGAGATGACGCTCGTCAAGACTGATCTTGGCATTGCCCGCCACTACGTCGAGCGCTTGACGGAGCCGTCCCTGTCGCCGATCCTGGACGACGTCGAGCGGGAGTTCGACCGCACCGTCACCGGAGTGCTCGGTCTCACGGGAGAGGACGAGCTGCTCGATTCGCGCCCGCTGTTGCGGCGCACGCTTCAGGTGCGCGACGACTACCTTCGCCCGATGCACCACCTCCAGGTCGAGCTGCTCGGACGACGCAGGTCGGGCGACGACGACGCCGAGCTGCAGCGCGCACTGCTGCTCACCGTGAACGGCATCGCCGCAGGTCTGCGCAACACCGGCTGAGGAC
>JAODBO010000015.1 GCA_025464005.1 Acidimicrobiaceae bacterium
GGAGAAGCCCTCGGATATCGCCACGAGAAGTCCCCACCCAGCCACTTCTCACAAACGAGGTGGCCCGCTTGGGGCAGTTGTCACACCCTTACGTGAAGATGAAGCAGGGTCTTACGTGAAGACCTCAGTGTGGAGGTGGCGGGAATCGAACCCGCGTCCTTCAGCTTCTCAATGGGACTTCTCCGAGCGCAGCCGGCGGTGAGATCTCGGGTCCCGCCTCGCCACCGGCACCGGCACGGGACCCCAGCCAACTGAGTTGTCCCCGGGCGGCGCGTTGGCGGCACTGCTCAGGTAAGCCCCACTTGATGACGCCCGTATTCCGACCCATGGGGCTGAGGTCGGGCGGACGTTGCTGCTAGTTAGGCAGCAAGCGCGAGCTGAGGCTCGGCGTTTGTGTTGGTTTCCGGCTCTTTAACGTGGCTCCGGAGACCACGGCTCGCTTCTCCCACCTCGACGACCGAAGTCGAAGCCTGTCACCCCCTGGTAGACGTACGGATACATTCGGATTGCTGATGGCAGCCCTGACCTGCTCTGCCTACAGCCATCTTATCGTCGTGGAGGTTGGCTGCCGGCGGGAGAGCGGATCAGCGTTGGTGCTCCTTCATCACCCGCGCCATCTCCCGCGTGGCGTCTCGCTCGGCAAGCGCATGGCGCTTGTCGTAGGTCTTGCGACCGCGCGCCACTGCCAGCTCGACCTTCGCGATGCCGTCCTTGAAATAGACCGATAGGGGGACGAGGGTGAGCGACTGCTGCGCAACGCGCCCGCTCAGCTCGTCGATCTGCCTCCGGTGAAGCAGCAGCTTGCGGGGCCGATCCGGGTCTACTCGGCCGAAGCCGTTCGCGTACTCGTAGGGCGCGACGTGGGCGCCGAGCAACCACACCTGGCCGCGGTCGACTCGGGCGTAGGCGTCCTGGAGCGTCATCTGGCCGGCGCGGAGCGACTTCACCTCCGCGCCGCGCAGCTCGATGCCACACTCGAAGGTCTCGAGGATGTCGTAGTCGTGACGCGCGCGGCGGTTCTGCGAGACGCGTCGGATGACCGGCCCAGCAGCAGGCCGCTGCGCTGCGCCGGACCGGCTCGCGCTTGCGGCGCTCTTGTTGCGCGAGGTCTTCGTCGGCACGACGCGACACGGTAGCCTCCGCTGGCGATGGTCGACCCAGAGGCGGAGCAGAGGAGCGATTCGCAGCTCGTCCTTCCAGCGGCGCTGCAGGCCGAGGTCGTAGCGCACTGCCTCGCGGCGTTCCCCGAGGAGGGCTGCGGGCTGCTTGGCGGCGACCCGACCACTGGCGTGGTGCGCCGCTGCTATCCGACGCGAAACGTCGCGGCCTCGTCGTGCCTCTATACGGTGGACCCCCGCGAGTACCTGCGGGCGGACAGGGATGCCGAGCAGCGCGGCCTCTCGATTATCGGGGTCTTCCACTCCCACACCCACACCGATCCATATCCGTCGCCGACCGACGTGGCACAGGCGCCCGACCCGTCGTGGCACTACGTGCTCGTATCGCTGCGCGACGAGCTGGCGTCGCTGCGCTCCTACCGGATCGTCGAGGGCGTGATCACCGAGGAGCCTGTCGAGCCGGGCAGCTGACCGCTTCCTCGACGCCCTCCGGGGCGCGACAGTGGACCTCGACCGCATGCGGCCGGCCGTCCGGCGGTAGAATATGACCGAATAGGTCGTCTATTCGGTCTCAGCCAGGCCGTGAAACCCCGGAGGACCGGTGTCCGTCGAAGTCCGTCTGCCAACTTTGCTCCGCCCCGCCGCCGGTGGTGCGCCCTCGACGAGCGTGGAGGGCGCGACGGTCGGTGAAGTGCTGCGGGCGCTCGAAGTGGCCCACCCTGGGCTCGCGGGCCAGGTGCTCACCGCCGACGGCGAGCTCCACAAGTTCGTCAATGTCTACCTGAACGACGACGACGTCCGGTACCTCGACCGGCTCGACACGAAGGTCGGAGCCGACGACGTCGTGTCGATCCTTCCGGCGGTCGCCGGAGGCGCGGCCTAGCAGGGCCTGGCGAGAGAGGGGTGGTCACGTGACGATCGCAGCGAACGTCCTCGAGCTCATCGGCAATACGCCGGTGGTCGACGTCTCGAGCCTCAGCCCCAATCCGGATGTCCGGATACTTCTCAAGCTCGAGGGCGCCAACCCCGGCGGCTCGGTGAAGGACCGGGTTGCCCTGTCCCTCATAGAGGACGCGGAGCGCAGCGGCGTGCTCGTCCCGGGCGCGACGCTCATCGAGCCGTCCTCGGGCAACACCGGCATCGGCCTGGCGATCGTCTGCCGCGTCAAGGGCTACCACCTGAAGGTCGTGCTTCCGGCGAACGTGTCGGTCGAGCGGCGTCAGCTGCTCGAGCTGTGGGGCGCCGAGATCGTGGAGTCGCCCGGCTCGGAGGGTTCCAACGGCGCCGTGCGCCTCGCGCAGCGTCTCGCGGCCGAGCATCCCGAATGGACCTTCCTCTACCAGTACGGCAACCCGGCGAACCCGAGGGCGCACTACGAGGGCACTGGACCGGAGATCTGGCGAGACGTGCCAGGAGTGACGCACTTCGTCGCCGGTCTCGGCACGAGTGGGACGCTGCTCGGCGTCGGGCGCTACCTGAAGGAGCAGAATCCAGACGTCGAGATCTGGGCGGTCGAGCCCCCGAGCGGTGAGATGGTCGACGGCCTGCGCAATCTGGACGACGGGTACATCCCCCCGATCTTCGAGGAGCTCGGTGGCGAGAAGCTACTCGATCGCAAGACCGTCGTCGGACCCCGTGACTCGATCCTGTGGACGCGTCGGCTCGCCGATGTCGGGATCTTTGCCGGCATCTCGACCGGGGCGGCGATGGCCGGCGCGTACCGCTGTGCCCAGCAGATCGAGTCCGGCACCATCGTCGTGCTCTCGCCGGACGGCGGCTGGAAGTACCTCTCGACCGGCGCCTGGACCGGGGACATCGACGAGGTCACCGAGCGCGCGAAGAAAGTGATCTACTTCTAGCCCGGACGAGAGGTCCACTACGAGAAGGGGCGCCCGGCGCCGTGGACGATCGCCCCATCGGCGTCTTCGATAGTGGCTTCGGCGGCCTGACCGTCGCACGGGCGCTCATCGATCTGCTCCCGCACGAGCAGCTCGTCTACGTGGGTGACACGGGCCGCTACCCCTACGGACCGCGTTCCGCGGCCGAGATCCGCTCGTTCAGCCAGGAGATCGCACACCATCTCGTGGCGGACGAGGGCGTGAAGATGGTCGTGGTGGCCTGCAACACGGCCGCGTCGTTCGCGCTCGCCGGCTTACAGGCAAGGCACACCGTGCCAATCGTCGGTGTGATCGAGCCCGGCCTCAGAGCCGCCGCGAGGGCGACGCGTAACGGCAGGGTAGGGGTGATCGGCACGGTCGGCACCATCGCCTCGGGCGCCTACCAGCGCGCCGCCGCGGAGCTCGGCCTGACCGCCGAGGTCCACTGCGCCGCGTGCCCCGGATTCGTCGAGTTCGTCGAGCGTGGCGAAACTGGCTCCGACCAGGTGCACGTGCTGGCCGAGCGCCTCCTCGCTCCGCTGAGTGACGTGCAGGTGGACACCCTGCTTCTTGGGTGCACGCACTACCCGTTCCTCGCTCGCACGATTGCAGATGTCATGGGCCGCGACGTCGTCCTTGTCTCGTCGGCCGACGAGACAGCGTTCGACGTACGCCAGATCCTCGAGGCCACCGGCCTCGGCGCCCGGGGCGGGGCGGGGCGGGAGCATCGGTTCCTCTCGTCGGGCGACATCGGGTGGTTCGTCGAGATGGGTGGCAGGCTGCTCGGGCCCGAGCTCGCGAGCGCCGAGCCGATCGGGCTCAACGGGACGAGCCAGCCGGTCGAGGAACCGGTAGCTTCTCCCCGTTCGAACTGAGAAGGAGCCACCACATGGAAACCCCGACGCTCACCCGCCGCGACGGCCGGGCCGTCGACGACATGCGCCCGCTCGAGCTGGAGCGCGACTACACAGAGTTCGCAGCCGGCTCGGTGCTCGTCGTCGTGGGCCGCACGAAGGTGCTCTGCACGGCGTCGGTCGACGACGACGTGCCGCGGTGGATGCGCGGCACCGGTAAGGGCTGGGTGACCGCGGAGTACTCGCTGCTGCCTGGCTCCTCGCCCGAGCGCGTCTCTCGCGAAGCTGCGAAGGGTCGCCAGTCGGGCCGGACCCATGAGATCCAGCGTCTGATCGGCCGCGCGCTACGGGGCGTCTGCGACATGCGGGTGCTGGGCGAGCGGCAGGTGACGCTCGACTGCGACGTGCTCCAGGCCGACGGGGGCACGCGCACGGCGGCGGTCTCGGGGGCATACGTCGCTCTCCACGACGCCTGCACCCGCCTCGTCCAGGCGGGCAAGATCGCGCGGAACCCGCTGTCCGACGCGCTCGCAGCGGTGTCGGTCGGCGTCGTGGACGCGGTGTGCATGCTCGACCTCGACTATTCGGAAGACTCCCGTGCCGAGGTCGACATGAACGTCGTGATGACCGGAGCGGGCCGCTTCGTCGAGGTGCAGGGCACCGCAGAAGGTATGCCCTTCTCCCGCAACGAGCTCGGTGAGCTGCTCGACCTCGCCGGCGGAGGGATCGAGCAGATCCTCTCGCTCCAGCGCGAGCTGCTCGCCGTGCCGCCCGAGCCCCGGGCGACTCCGTGACCTCGGCGGGGGCGCCCGTCAGGCTCGTCCTCGCGTCCGCCAATGCGCACAAGGTCGTCGAGATCGCCGAGATCCTCGCCGGGGAGCTCGCCGGCGTCGTCGAGCTCGTGCCGCGCCCGACGGAGGTGCCCGACGTGGACGAGACGGGCTCGACGCTCGAGGAGAACGCTCGTCTCAAAGCCCTGGCGATCGCCTCGGCGACCGGGCTCGGCGCCGTAGCGGACGACTCGGGACTCGAGGTCGACCTTCTCGGGGGGGCCCCGGGCGTCCACTCGGCACGCTACGCGGGCGTCGCTGCGAGCTACGAGGACAACGTCTCGAAGCTGCTCGGCGCCCTCGAGGGGAGCTCCGGGCGCACGGCACGCTTTCGCACGGTCGCGCTCGCCCGGCTCGCGGACGGTCGAGAGCTGGCGTGCGAGGGCGTCGTAGAGGGCCACATAGCCGAGCGTCCGAGCGGGACCGCGGGCTTCGGCTACGACCCGGTGTTCGTTCCGGTGGAGGGCAATGGCCAGACCTTCGCCGAGATGCCTGCCGCTGCGAAGCATGCGATATCGGCCCGCGGCCGCGCCTTTCGAGCCCTGGCCGGACTTCTCAGGTCCGAGCTCGTCGGCGCAAGGGAGGCGTAGCGAGGCCCGGGTCGCCTCGCCGCCAGCCCTGGTGCTGGCGAAAGGTGGTGGAATGGACCATGGCCAGAAACGTCCTCGGTAGTGACCTCGAACTGTGCAGCACGGATCCACTGACAGGGTTCTACCGGGATGGGTGCTGCAACACCGGAGCCGAGGACCGAGGTATCCACACGGTATGCACGCTGCTGACGGACGAGTTCCTCGCGTTCTCAAAGTCGCGGGGCAACGACCTGAGCACGCCGCAGCCGGGGTTTGGCTTCCCGGGTCTCAAGCCTGGCGACCGGTGGTGCCTGTGCGCGGAGCGTTGGCAGGAGGCACTGGAGGCGGGTGCCGCGCCTGAGGTCGTCCTCGCCTCCACGCACGCTTCCACGCTCGAGTGGGTGAGTCTCGAAGATCTGCGCAGGCACGCTGTTCGCTGACGACCGTCGTGGTGTCACGCGAGGCTCCTCGGCCCGAGGTGTCCTCTGCACTGCCGGGCTAGTCTGCCTGCTTGATGCCTCGCTACCGCTGCAACGCGTGCGGCAACGGCGCCCGTCTCGACGTCGTCTCGAGCGTCACCGCTGTCGGGGGCTGAGCGTCAGCTTCCGGCGCCCGACGCACCGGCGTGCTCGCTTGATCAGGTTCGGCTGACACACCCTCGCGTCATGATCCTCTCGTACGAGTCAAGAGGCGGGAACGCCCCGCACGACGTGCCGGAGGTGGCGACATGGCGACAGAGACCATCACGATCAGCTGCGACGACTGTGTCCTCGAGGGCACGGGCGCATGCGATGACTGCATCGTGTCCTTCCTGCTCGGGCGCGAGCCGCACGACGCGGTCGTCATCGACGCCGCCGAGGCGCGAGCGATGCGTCTCCTCGAGGGTGCGGGCCTCGTTCCCACGCTCAGGCACGAGCGCCGCGTCAGCTGAGCTCGCCGCCCGCGCCGCCCCGCACTCTAGGGAGGCGACGTGACGCACCTGCTCGTGACCAACGACTTTCCACCGAAGGTCGGCGGCATCCAGTCCTACCTGTGGGAGCTCTGGCGACGACTGCCGCCCAAGGACTTCGCGGTGCTCACCATCGATCATTCCGGTGCTCGGGAGTTCGACGCGGTCGCCGGCTGTCGCATCGAGCGTCTCGCGGTGCCGTTGCTGCTTCCCACTGCGAAGGTGCGATCGGCGATACACCGCCTGGCGGCGGAGATCGGGGCATCGCTCGTCGTGCTCGACCCGGCGCTGCCGCTCGGCCTCGTCGGACCGAGCCTCGACCTGCCCTACGCCGTCGTGCTTCACGGGGCCGAGGTCACCGTCCCTGGTCGGCTGCCCGGTACACGGTCGTTGCTCGCACGGGTCGTCTCCCGGGCGGCTCTGGTCGTGGCCGCTGGTGGCTACGCGGCCGGCGAGGCCCGTCGTGCCAACGGTGGCACGCTGCCGCGCACCGTGATCGTGCCTCCGGGCGTCGACCTCGAGCGCTTCCACCCCCTCGATCCCGGCGAGCGCGCCGCAGCCCGGCGCCGTCTCGGCCTTCCCGAGGAGGGGCTCCTCGTCGTGAGCGTCAGCAGGCTCGTGCCGCGCAAGGGGATGGACGTCCTCATCGAGGCCGCCGCCCGCCTCGCACCGGACCGGCCCGACCTCACGGTCGCCATCGGCGGGACCGGTCGCGACGCAGCGCGGCTCGCGGGGCTCGTCGCGAGCACGGGCGCGCCGGTGCGGCTGCTCGGGCGGGTTGCCGACGTCGACCTCCCTGCGCTCGACGGCGTCGCGGACGTGTGGGCGATGCTCTGTCGCAACCGGTGGTGGGGCCTCGAGCAGGAGGGATTCGGGATCGTCTTCCTCGAGGCCGCCGCTGCCGGCGTGCCGCAGCTCGCCGGCCGCAGCGGCGGTGCCGACGAAGCGGTGGTCCACGGCGAGACCGGGCTCGTCGCCGACCGACCCGGCGACGTGGTCGTCGTCGCGGCCGAGCTCGCGCGCCTGCTCGACGATGCCGAGCTGCGCGCGCGACTTGGTGCAGCGGCGCGTACCCGGGCGCTCGCGTCGTTCGACTATGGGAGGCTCGCCGAGCGGCTTCGCGACGCCCTCGTCTCGGCAGGGGGGTGACCGGGCGCCCACTCGGTCACGAGAGGTGCTACACAAGCCGTGGTCGCGGTGCGAGGCTGTCCTCGGGCCGGCGCGGGTCGTCGAAGGGAGCGTGGTCGTGGAGCACACCGCCGAGCAGATGGTGATCGCCGGGACGCCCGCGCACTGCTTCGAGGTCGTCACGGACCTCGAGCGCTACCCCGAGTGGGTCGCCGACCTCAAAGAGGTGCACGTCCTCAGCCGCGACGAGCAGGGCCGAGCGTCGGTGGCGAGCTTTCGAGCGGGCGCCTTCGGTCGTAGCACGAGCTATGTGCTCGCCTACGACTACTCGAACGCTCCCGACGAGATCTCCTGGATCCAGAAGGAGGGCGACCTCACCAACCGGCTCGACGGCCGCTACCGGTTCCTCGCGACGGAGGACGGCTCTACGCAGGTCGTCTACGAGCTCGCCGTGGAGCTCAGGGTGCCCATCCCAAACTTCGTGAAGCGCAGGGCGGAGGGCCACATCCTCCATGCAGCGATCCGCGACCTGAAGGCACGCGTCGAGTCCGCCAAGTGACCGCGCCGCCCAACTGACCAGTTGACCCGGCTGACAGTGAAGACCCGGCTGACAGCGAACCAGTGACCATGCACGTCGGCGTGATCCTTCCGACGTTCCGGAGAAGCGCGTCTGCGGCGCTCGAGGCAGCCGCGGAGGCCGAGCGGGCGGGTCTGCACGGCGTGTTCGCCTACAACCACCTCTGGCCGATGGGTCAGCCCGGACGGCCCGCCCTGTCGCCGTTCCCCATCCTCGGCGCGGTCGCGGTTCGCACCGAGCGCATCGCGCTCGGCACCTTGGTGGCGCGGATCGGTCTGACGCCCGATTCCGTGCTGCTCGACGAGCTGCTCACGCTCCACGCGCTGAGCGGCGGTCGTCTCGTCGCCGGGATCGGCACCGGGGACTCGCACAGCGCGGCGGAGAACCTCGCCTACGGTGTCGCCTTCCCGCCCGCGGACGAGCGACGGGAGCGGATGGGGGCCGTGGCGCGGACGTTGCTTGCCCATGGCGTGCCGACCTGGATCGGCGGGGGATCGCGAGCCACCGACGCCGTGGCAAGAGCGACCGGCGCAGTGCTCAACCTGTGGGCCGCCGAGCCGGCACGCGTCGCCGCGGCTGGAGTCGGCGGCGAGGTGACGTGGGGCGGCACGCTCCCGGAGGATCGCGACGCGGCTGCGACGCTGGTCGGGGACCTCATGGGCGCCGGAGCGACCTGGGCCGTCGTCAGCTGGCCGGGATCGGCCGCACCCGTCGTAGAGGCGGCTTCGACCGCGGGCGTGCTGCTTGGCTAGCCTGGATGCATGGAGTTCCGCCGGATAAACGGGCTGCCGCCGTACGTCTTCGCCCAGATCGACGCGCTGAAGCTCGCGGCACGCCGCGCCGGCGACGACGTGATCGACCTCGGCTTCGGCAATCCCGACATCCCCTCGCCGGAGATCGCCGTCGACAAGCTCGTCGAGTCGGCACGCAACTCGCGTAATCATCGCTACTCGGCCTCCCGCGGGATTCCGAAGCTCCGCCAGGCCGTAGCGGACCTCTACCTCCGGCGCTTCGGGGTGACGCTCGACCCCGACCGCGAGGTCGTGACGACGATCGGCGCGAAGGAGGGGCTGTCGCACCTCATGTGGGTGCTCGTCGGACCCGGCGACACCGCGCTCGTCCCGTCGCCCTCGTACCCGATCCACATCTACGCCCCGTTGTTCGCCGGGGCGGACGTGCGCATGGTCCGCCTGGAGGGCCTCGGCACCGACGAGGCGGACGCCGGTGAGGCGTTTTTCGCCAACCTCGTCGAGGCGTGGGAGTCGGCCTGGCCGAAGCCCAAGGTCATCATCTTCTCCTTCCCGCACAACCCCACGACCGCGTGCATCGACCTCGCGACGATGAAGCGCCTGGTCGACTTCGCGCACGAGCACGGTGTCGTGCTCGTCCACGACTTCGCCTACTCCGACACCGCCTTCGACGGCTACGTCCCGCCGTCGATCCTGCAGGTACCGGGCGCGTCGGAGGTGGCGGTCGAGCTCTACACGCTGACCAAGTCCTTCTCGATGGCCGGCTGGCGCGTCGCCTTCCTCGTGGGCAACGCTGAGGTGGTCGCTGCGCTCACGAAGCTGAAGAGCTATCTCGACTACGGCACCTTCCAGCCGATCCAGATCGCCTCCATCGTCGCGATGAACGAGGCTCCCGACTATCCGAAGGTCGTGAACGAGATCTACCTGCACCGTCGCGACGCGCTCTGTGACGGGCTGAAGAGGATCGGTTGGGACGTGCCGCGGCCGAAGGGCACGATGTTCGTCTGGGCTGAGATCCCGGAGCCTTACAAGGAGATGGGATCGCTCGAGTTCGCGAAGTTCCTCGTCTCCGAGGCCAAGGTCGCGACCTCGCCGGGCGTCGGGTTCGGCCCCGGCGGCGACGGCTTCGTCCGCTTCGCCCTCATCGAGAACGAGCAGCGGATCGGACAGGCGACACGTACGCTGCGACGGGCCCTCACCAAGCTGTAGCAGGTCCTCAGGAGGCCAGCGCGGGCGTGCGGTCGTCTGGGCACGGACAGCGAGAATCTTCTGTTCCAGGGCACTTTTTCCCATTGACAGGCACGTAACTACAGTGATGTAATGACTCTGCATCTGGTAGCGGCCACGTTCGTACCCACTACATCTTGTGTCTAGAGCCGGTCACGACCCGGTCGAGCGCCAAGACGGGCACGGACGACACGGCGGCCGTGGCCTGTGGGGATCGATCGGCCGAGGAGGCAGACATGGCGGTTGCAGGCGAGCGCGTCGACATCGGCATCCGGAGGCACTTCACCACGAGTGGGGTCCATCCCTACGACACGCTGTCCTGGGAGCTGCGCGAGTCCCGCATCAGCGACTACCGGACCGGAGCGATCGCCTTCGAGCAGATCGGCGTGGAGGTGCCGGCGACGTGGAGCATGAACGCCACGAACATCCTCGCCCAGAAGTACTTCCGGGGCACCCTCGGCAAGCTCGAGCGTGAGACCTCGCTCCGTCAGGTCGTCGACCGTGTCGTCGACACCATCACGACCTGGGGTGTCAAGGACGGCTACTTCGCCGACGAGGCCGAGGCCTCGGCCTTCAGCGACGAGCTGAAGCATCTGATCGTCGCGCAGAAGGCGGCGTTCAACTCTCCCGTCTGGTTCAACATCGGTGTGAAGGGCGTGCGCCAGCAGGCCTCCGCCTGCTTCATCCTGGCGGTCGAGGACTCGATGTCGGCCATCTTGAACTGGTACGTCGAGGAAGGGACGATCTTCAAGGGCGGCTCCGGCTCCGGGGTCAACCTCTCGAGGATCCGTGGCTCCAAGGAGCTGCTCGCCGGCGGCGGGACCGCCTCCGGCCCGGTGAGCTTCATGCGCGGCGCCGACGCGTCGGCGGGGACCATCAAGTCCGGCGGCAAGACGCGGCGCGCCGCGAAGATGGTCATCCTCGACGCCGACCACCCCGACATCCGCGAGTTCGTCTGGTGCAAGAGCCGTGAGGAGCGCAAGGCGCGAGCGCTCGCTGCTGCCGGCTTCGACATGGACCTCGACGGCTCGGACAGCCACTCGATCCAGTATCAGAACGCCAACAACTCGGTCCGCATCACGGACGAGTTCATGGAGGCGGTGCTCGGCGACCGGGAGTGGGCGCTCACCTCGCGCACCGACGGGTCGACCATCGAGACGGTGCACGCGCGGGAGCTCTTCCGGGAGATCGCCGAGGCCGCTTGGGAGTGCGCCGATCCGGGCCTCCAGTACGACACGACGATCAACAAGTGGCACACCGCTCCCAACACGGGGCGGATCACGGCGAGCAACCCGTGCTCGGAGTACGTCCACCTTGACAACTCGGCGTGCAACCTCGCGAGCTTGAACCTGCTGCAGTTCCTCGCCGAGGACGGCACCTTCGACACCGAGGGCTTCAAGTCCGCCGTCGAGGTCGTCTTCACGGCTCAGGAGATCCTGGTCGGCAACGCCGACTACCCGACGGAGAAGATCGCGGAGACGACCCGACGCTTTCGCCAGCTCGGCCTCGGCTACGCCAACCTCGGCGCGATGCTGATGGCGCTCGGCCTCTCCTACGACTCCGACGAGGCACGGGCCGTGACCTCCGCGCTCACCGCGCTGATGACCGGCCACGCCTATGCGACCTCGTCCCGCATCGCCGCCAGGATGGGCGCCTTCGCCGGCTTCCACGAGAATGCCGAGCCGATGGTCAGCGTGCTCCGGATGCACCGCGAAGAGGTCGCCAAGATCGACGAGGAGCTCGTGCCGACGGAGCTACTCTCCGCGGCACAGGAGTCATGGGACAACGCGGTCGAGCTCGCGGAGCTCCACGGCGTGCGCAATGCCCAGGCGACCGTGCTCGCGCCGACGGGGACCATCTCGTTCCTCATGGACTGCGACACCACCGGGATCGAGCCGGACCTTGGTCTTGTGAAGACCAAGAAGCTCGTGGGTGGCGGGACGATGTCGATTGTCAACCAGACCGTGCCCCGCGCGCTTCGGCGCCTCGGGTACAAGAACGCGGAGATCACGAAGATCGTCGCCCACATCGACGAGCACAAGTCGATCCTCGGGGCGCCGCACTTGAAGGCCGAGCACCTCCCCGTCTTCGCCTGCTCGATGGGCGACAACGTCATCCACTACTCCGGCCACGTGAAGATGATGGCCGCCGCCCAGCCGTTCATCAGCGGGGCGATCTCGAAGACCGTCAACATGCCGGAGGACGCCACGGTCGAGGAGATCGAGCAGCTCCACATCGACGCGTGGAAGATGGGCCTCAAGGCGGTGGCGATCTACCGGGACAACTGCAAGGTCGGTCAGCCGCTGTCGACGACGAAGAAGCCGGGCGACGAGGCCCCTCTGAGCGCTGCCGAGAGCGACGCCCACGTCGAGGCGTTGCACGCCAGGATCGCCGAGCTCGAGGTGACGCTCGCCGACCACGTCATGGCGCCGCCCGTCACGTCGCGCACCCGGCTGCCGAGGCGCCGCCGGTCGAACACGTTCGCCTTCCGCGTCGCCGACTGCGAGGGCTATGTCACGGTCGGCGAGTTCGAGGACGGACGGCCGGGTGAGGTCTTCATGAAGGTCTCGAAGCAGGGCTCGACCCTGTCCGGCGTGATGGACGCCTTCGCGATCTCGGTGAGCCTCGGCCTGCAGCACGGGGTGCCGCTGTCCACGTTCGTCCGCAAGTACACGAACATGCGCTTCGATCCGGCGGGCATCACGGACGACCCAGAGCTACGACTCGCCTCCAGCCTCGTCGACTACATCTTCCGCCGGCTCGCCCTCGACTACCTGAGCCCGGACGAGCGCATCGAGCTCGGCGTGCTCTCGACGGGGGAGCGGACCCAACAGACGCTGCCCGGCCTCGAGGAGGTCGTCGACCTCGGCCAAGCGGTGCGCAGCGAGCAGGAGCACTTCGGCGCAGGTGGCGACAGCATGGCCAAGCCGAAGCAGGCGAGGCGTCCGGAGATAGAGAATCGCGACGCCCCGTACTGCTACGCGTGTGGCAACGTCATGCAGCGTGCCGGCTCGTGCTACGCCTGCCCGAGCTGCGGAGCAACCAGCGGCTGCTCGTAACTCTGGGCACTCATTGCATCATTGATGAAGTCTTGACCAACTGAAAAGTACTGCTTGACGAGGGCGAGCCGATCTCGATCGGTTCGCCCTCGTCTCGTCTGAGTGGGGTGCGCAAGACCGTCAAGTGGGGCAATAGTGATGCATCAGATGCAACACGGGTGTAGCGACCACTGAGGTTCAGTGGGATTCGCATCCCAAATTCAGTGCAGTCGCAGCCGAGATTCAGTAGTTGTATGTGAATTCAGTAGACGAGGGCCCTCGACGGCCTTCACTTGCTGTGATGGTGCGCCATATGGCGCTTGGACGACAAGAGGACAACTTCGCGCTCAGGCGACCAGCGTCGGTTTGGTCGAAGCGTCATGGCGCCCGATGCGCCGTCGACGGCGTCGTTCTGTCTGGGCAGCTCCTCGCCGGCACGCGCGATCGTGCCTAGGTGGATCTCGTTTTCCGATTCGATTCCTTGTGGCACCGTCTCATGCCGGCATACGCAGCACGGGCTTGACTACCTCGCCGCTGCTCGAGTCCGCGGCTGCGTGGTTGATCTCGGCGAAGTCGTAGACGCGCACGAGTCGATCGATCGGAAAGATCCCGGCTCGGTACATCTCGACGAGTTTCGGGATGAACCGCTGGGGCACCGAATCGCCCTGGTTGGTCCCGCGCACCGACCGGCCACCGACACGCAGCGCATTGACGTCGATCGACGCGACGGCGCCGGCGGGCACGCCGCCAATCTGTACGGCCGTCCCGAGCAGCGCGAGCGCGCCGACCGCGAGCTGCAACAGCTCGGGCCGTCCCGTCACCTCGAGCACGTAATCCGCACCGCCGCCAGTGATCTCCCAGATGCGCGCCCCGACGTCCTCTCGCAATGCATCGACGGTGTGTGTCGCACCGAGCTCGACAGCGAGCTCGAGCCGGCTCTTCTTCACGTCGACGGCGATGATCGGGTTGGCTCCGCTTACGTGTGCGGCCATGATCGCCGCGAGGCCGACTGAGCCGCTGCCGAGAACGGCGATGCTCTCGCCGACCTTGACCGCCAGGGTGTTCATGACTGCGCCTGCACCTGTCTGAAGACCACAGCCGAGCGGCGCAGCGAGCTCGAACGGGAGCTCTGGGTCGATCTTCACGACGTTCCGCTCGGTCGCGACCGACCATGTCGCGAACGACGACTGCCCGAAGAAGTGGCCGTGGACTTCCTCGCACGCCGCACTGCGCCGGTGGAGCGCGGTCGTGCCGTCGCCACGTGCGCCGCTGAAGTTGAGCTCGACGAGCCGGCTGCAATATGCGGGCATTCCGCGCAGGCACTGCGGACAGTGTCCGCATGACTGGAACGACAGCACGACGTGGTCACCGGGGACGACCGACCTGACTCCGTCGCCGACGCGGCTCACGACCCCAGCGCCCTCGTGACCGAGGACGGCGGGCAACGGAACTGGCAAGTGCTGGTCGCGGACGTGGAGATCGCTCGCACACATGCCGGTCGCGGCGATCTTCACGAGCACTTCGTCGGGCGCAAGCTCGGAGTCGAGCAGCAGCTGCTCGATCTCGAACGGTCCTCCGGCCTGCTCAACGACGGCGGCGGTGATCTCCTCGACGTGCCTCCTATCGGATGTGCCTGCGGCCTCGCTACCCATCGGCCCTCCGCACTCACAGGTTCTCGGCACCCACGGGATCGTTAGTGTCGACCTCGCAACCCCTCTTGCCGACAGAATGGGGAGATTCACCGGCAAGATATGCGTACGCGGCAGATCTCGCGCCGAGATTCCTCATCGATGCTGGTGCCGGCTGTCGTTGCGATCTGCTGCTCAGGTGTCAGAGACGTCAGGCCGCCGCGCGTGAGCACCAGTCCGCCGACGACGGCCCCGCCCACGAAGATCAAGGACGACCATAGGAATGCCGTCGTGTAACTGTGTAGGGCAGCCGCCTCGAGGTTGGCCGGGTTCACCGCCCGACCGACTAAGTAGGCGGTGGCAGCACTGGCGGCCAGGGTGTTGAGCAGCGACGTGCCGATGGAGCCCCCAACCTGTTGTGCCGTGTTGAGGGTGGCCGATCCCACGCCGGCATCCTGGGGCGCCAGACCGAGGGTGCCGGTGCTGAACGAGGGGGCGATGCTCAGGCCGAACCCGAAACCCAACACGATGACGTACGGAAGCACGTGGCTCACGTACGAGGTGTGCAACCCGACCAGATGGAGTCCGAACAACGCCGCAGCAGCCATCAGCAAGCCGATTGGAACGATCGGCTTGGGACCGAATCTGGGCAGGAGGATGCGATTGGACACCTGGGCCATGATGACCAAGGCGGCCGCCATGGGGAGGAACGCCACGCCTGTCTTCACCGGGCTGAACCCCAATGTGTCCTGCAGGTAGTAGGTGAGGAACAAGAACACACCGAAGAGCCCGACGCTGGCGAACAGCATGGCCAGTACCGATCCGGCCCTGGTTCGGTTGAGCACGACCCGGGGCGGTAGCAGCGGGTACTTGGCTCTGGTTTCGAAGTAGGAGAATCCAGCCAGGAGGACCACCCCTAGGACGAGGAACCCGATGGTGAAGGGATTGCTCCACGCGGTGGTCTCGGCGTGAGAGAAGCCGAAAACGAGGGAGAATAGCCCGCCGCCTACTAGGAATAGGCCGGGCAGGTCCAACGGGTCGTGGTCAGCGCCCTCGTCGTTTTTCAACCAAAGCAGGGCGCCGACGGTGGCGCTGGCGGCGAATGCGAGGTTGACGAAGAGCGTCCACCGCCACGATGCGTAGGAGGTGAGGACACCGCCGAGGAGGAGCCCCAGCGCGCCACCTGCACCGGCGATGGCGCCGTAGATCCCGAAGGCCTTCCCGCGCTCATCCGGATCTCTGAACGTGGTGGTCAAGAGGGCCAGCACCGAAGGCGCGAGCAGCGCGCCGAATGCGCCCTGGACAGTTCGGGCGATGACCAGCATGAGGAAGTTGACCGAGACTCCACCGATGGCCGAGGCGATAGCGAAGCCGACCAGTCCGGTGATGAGGGCTCGCTTGCGTCCCACTATGTCGCCGATCCGACCCCCGAGGAGGAGCAGGCTGCCGAAAGCAAGGGAGTAAGCGGTGACGATCCACTGTCGGTCGGCGTTGGAGAAGTGCAGATCGTGTTGGGCGGTGGGCAGGGCAATATTAACGATCGTGCTGTCGAGAATGACCATCAACTGGGCGGTCCCCAGCACCGCGAGGATCCACCACCGCCTGGGGTCGTTGGCGACCTGGTCGGTAGCCACGTCGCCGCCCACTCGCTCCACTGTCATCAATGTGGTCATCGGATCCTCGGTCCATGCAGAAGGGAGTGTGTATGTATGCGCAGCCGTCTTCAGGTGCCCAATGCAGTTCCACCGATCTCGATGAAGGATCGGCTCGACACACCGATGTCGGCCAGTGTCTAGGTTGTCGGTCGACGGTAGACGCCATACCAGCGGATGAGGGCCAGTTCGCGGGCCACAGTCTCATCGCGGCCCGCGTCGTGGTTCGCGACGTGGCGAGCGATCACGCGATCCCCGTCCCAGGTCATCACCTCTGCAGCTGTGACCGGGTCGATACTCGCTGGCGTGCGTCCCGCAGCCTGTTCCTCTCGAATGAGCTCTGCGGTCCGGTCGGTGAACCGATTGAGTTCAGAGCTCCAGACTTCGGCGACCTTCGAGTCGTAGGCGGCCACCTCGGTGATGGCCGCCAGGAGGTCAGCGTGCTGGCGGTAAAAGGCGATGATGTCGACGAAAACTGCAGTGAGTCCGTCGAGGCCGCCGCCAGGGCCTTCGGGGTGCCAGTCCTTGGCCAGGTCGAAGACCTGCCGCTTGAGGGTTCCAGCCAGCCGGATGAGCAGGTCGGTCTTGTCCCGGAAGCTGAAGTAGAACGACGACCGGGCGACCCCAGCCGCCGCAGCGATCCGCTGAACGCCAAGGTCGGTGAAGCGAGATCCGCCCCGCAGGAGTTGTTCGGTGGCGGCCAGAATCTGGCCCTCGACCACCGAACGGCGGTCGGTATCTTGGGCTTGTCGTCGGGTGGTCGAAGGCATATCGGTCTCCTAGGGTAAGGCGAGTCGTCGCCGGTTCAACGAGGCAGGTAGACAAATGCGGATTCGGTATTCGCCTCGAGCGCCCAAGGTCCGCCTTCGATGCCAACGCCACTCCACTTGCTGCCGGCAAAGGGATTCTGAGGGGCCAGGACCTTGTGGGTGTTGACCCAGGCGGTTCCCGCTTCGAGTCGCTTGGCGATCGGGAGTGCCCGTTCGGGGTCCGAGCTCCAGACCGACCCTCCGAGTCCGAACTCGGTTGCGTTGGCCCGTTCGACGGCATCGTCGATGGAGTGGAAGCTCATCACTGGGAGCGCCGGACCGAACTGCTCCTCGTCAACGATGCGGATCCCGTTGTCGACGTCGGTCACGATGGTCAGCTCGTGGAAATATCCGGGACCGTCGATCACATGACCGCCCGTGGCGACTTTGCCTCCGGAGGCGACCGCATCGCCTATCAGTTCGACGACATAGTTACGTTGGGGCAGATTGTTTAAGGGGCCGAGATCCGTGTCCGGGTCGGCGCCGTTGCCGAGCTTCGTCGCTCGTGCCCGCTCGACGAACGCGTCGACGAGTGCTGGGCGCAGTGACTCAGCCACGTAGATCCGCTTGGGGGCCACGCACGCCTGTCCGGTGAAGGTGAACGCAGAGGAGAAGAGTCCCTCGGCGGTGAACTCCGGGTCGGCGTCATCGAGCACGATGGCCGCGTCGTTGCCCCCGAGCTCCAGTGTCAGACGCTTGAGATCGCTGGCGGCAGCGGCGGCGATGCTCTTGCCGGTAGCGATAGAGCCGGTGAAGCTGATTTTGCGGATGAGAGGATGGGTGGTGAGGAGCGGGCCGAGGGCGTCGCCACCGCTGATGACGTTGAGCACCCCGGCTGGCACAAGCTCGCTCAGGATTTCGCCCACCATCAAGGTCGACAGCGGGGCATAGGGAGATGGCTTGAGGACGACGGTGTTGCCGGCGCGCAGGGCCATCGCCACTTTGGCGACACCGATGTAGATGGGGGCATTCCAAGGAGTGATGGCGGCGACCGGCCCCATGGGTCGTCGCGCCGCCTCGGAGAAGGCGCGACCGTCGTCCTGCACGATCACTGAGGGCCACTCGAGCTCGGCGTAGTACCGGAGCCATGCCGCTGCGCCCACGAACTCCCGATGGGATTCCCTGAGGATCTTGCCCTGTTCGGCGGTGAGCACCGGGGCGATCTCGTCGGCCGCGGCGAGAAGCGCGTCGGCGCATCGCCGGAGTGCGCCGCGGCGGAGGTCCTCGTCGATTCGCCAGGTGTGAAACGCCTGGGCCGCCGCCTGGACTGCCGCATCCAGTTGATCGGGGGAGGCGTCCGGGGCAGAGGCGAAGACCTCACCGGTGGCCGGATTGACCACGTCGAAGCTCGACGCTCCGGCGACGGCTTTGCCGCCGATGGTGAGGGATGCGCTGGTTCGAAAGGCTGGGGATGTCGCGACGCTGGACATGGCCGCTCCTCTGGCTGGTGGCGCCTGATCTGGCGCCTCTCTTGCCAACCATAACACAGTGTCGGACATGGTGTCGAGCACTATGTTAGACACAGTGTCCAGCGAACCACCTGAGGGTTCGTCTCGAGAGAACGACAAAAGGTCCACTTCGCGTAGAGCCTCATCTGAACCAACCGACCGCAGACTGTGGAAGGTGGTGGCGAATGCGGGTCAGTTGTGGTCCAGAGGGAACGACGAACATCTCAGGCATCGGCACCTTCGTACGCCAAGGCGCACTGCACCCACGGGCCCACCGTGCTCACGCCAAGGCGATGAGCACCCGCGTACGCAGTCGCGTGGCTATACGGGTTATCCACACGCTGGAATGTGCCGGTCCGGGCGCAGGCAACTTTCGTGAGCAGCAAGGTCGCTGGGTGGGATTCTCCGACGCACATATCGTTTGCCGGACATCACATCGGCTGGGTGTGGATACGGATCTGAGCGCACCCCGAGTCGGCAATCTCGCGCACCTCGCCGAGCGCGGTGCGACGCGCCAGAACGGCGATCGTCATCGCGAGCACGCTGCCCGCACCTGCGTAGCAATTCTGTGCATGGCGGCCGCCCGTAAACGTGACGACGCGCGTCTCGCCACCGTGGTTGGAGAACTGCCCGTGCAGAGTCCCGACCTCCGCCAGTGGTGGGGGTCCGCCGTCTCGTCAGCCCGAGTTACGGCACGAAGGCCTACCACCGCCCGCGCTGAGAGCCTGACAAGTCGAGCTCAGCCGATGGCGGCGAACGCCTCGGGCAGCGTGAACGCGCCGGCATAGAGCGCCTTGCCAACGATCGCGCCCTCGACGCCGAGCGGCACCAGCTCGGCGATCGCCCGCAGGTCGTCGAGGCTCGACACGCCACCGCTTGCGACGACCGGCCGCTCGGTGGCGGCGCACACGTCCCGCAGTAGGTCGAGGTTGGGACCGGTCAACGTGCCGTCGCGGCGTACGTCGGTGACGACGTAGCGGGCGCAGCCGTCGGCGTCGAGTCGGGCCAGCACGTCGAAGAGCTCGCCGCCGTCGCGGGTCCAGCCGCGCGTCGACAGCGTGGAGCCGCGCACGTCGAGGCCGACAGCGATTCGCTCGCCCTGTTCGGCGATCGCCCGGCGTACCCAGTCCGGCCGTTCCAGTGCGGCCGTCCCGATGTTGACCCGGGCGCAGACAGTGGCAAGCGCCGCGGCGAGCGACTCGTCGTCGCGGATCCCCCCCGACAGCTCGACCGCGACGTCGAGGCGCCCCACGACCTCGGCGATCAGCTCTGCGTTGGAGCCGCGGCCGAACGCGGCGTCCAGGTCGACCAGATGCACCCACTGCGCCGCCGGCCTGCCAGGCTAGGGCGCAGTCCAGCGGCGCGCCGTACTCGGTCTCCGAGCCGGGCTCGCCCTGCGCCAGCCGCACCGCCCGGCCGTCGGCCACGTCGACGGCCGGCAGCAGCAGGAGCGACGCGGTGGCCACCCGCCCGAGGCTAGGCCACCCACCCCTCGTTCATCTTGACGAAGGGGGCGTCATATCCCGCCCGAGCTCTTCAATGGGCCTGCGGGGCAACGTTCGACGACTGGCAACGGCGCGGCACCGAGATGGCCATGTCATTCGTGGCCGCGGACAGCCCTGGCTCTGGTGGGCCACGCCGTCGGATACCTCGCCCAATCTCGAGGCGGTGCTCGAGTCGTTCGGCATGCACCGAACCGACGATCAAGGCAGTCCGCCTCATACATCTGGAAGCCAAAGGCCCCGTCGTAACCTCGGACCCGGCTGACCCCGCGCTCCCGGGAAGCCGTGCACAGGTCCGTGGCTGGGATTGGTGTCATGCGCGCGCCAGATTCGGTCGGTCACGCACGTGTCGACCGTCGATCTGGACGGCGAATCAGGCTCCGCTGGACTGACCCACCAGTGCGCCGATCGGTCACTCTTCGCCGGTTTGGCGCAGGCGAACGGCTGGGCTCTTGTTCCATTCGTTGGTCCACTGGCGGACGTCTGCTCGCCGGAGCCACCGTGAACCGCCCTCGTTCCCTGTGGTCTGACTGACCTGGCCTAAGTGGCGGGTTCTCCGATAGGGAGGGTGTAGAGGTTCCGGATGTCGCCGCCCACCGACGCCTGCTTCCAGCAGGTGAACCCGAGCTTGTTGCAGACGTTCTGAGAGGCAAGGTTCTGCGGGGCGATGATGGCCAGCAGCGTACCCGTGTACGTCTGGCGAGCCTTGGCCAGCAGAGCCTGGCTGGCCTCGGTGGCATACCCGAGGCCTCTGCACTCAGGCACTAGTCGGTATCCCCACTCCAGCCAGGTCTTGCCCTCGAAATCGATGTAGTCGACGCCGGCATATCCCACGACAAGCCCAGAGGAAAGCTCGACCACCGGCTGCTTGCCAAATGGGATGCCTTGGCACACGGCGACCATGTGGTCGAACCGGTCTCGGGCCTCCCCCGCGGTGAGGACACGTGGGTAGAACACCATGAAGTCCTCGTTGCAGAAGAGCTCGACGAACCGGTCCCGGTCAGCCTCCCGAGGAAGGCGCATGAGGAGGCGCGCGGTCGTTACGGCATCCAGATCCGAGCCAGTCACACGTCCTCAGTCCAAGTTGGTAGTATCTCTTTACTTATCTATTAGCTAGCTCTAGCCTAGCCTCGTGAGAGGGCAGGATGACAGTCCCAACGAGGCTCATAGTCTTGTCGAGCTAACCGTGAAGGTACCCACCGAGCGTGTCGCCGAGTTCTACACAATGGTCGGTCGGTGGCTGTCTGGGGAGATGCCGCCCACGCAGGAGCAAGCCGTGCGGTTCGCTGTCGAGCCGTGGGGCACCACGCACCACGACAAGAAGGTCGCAGTCCAGGTCCTAAACCGCCTCACGGCTCCCGCGAAGCGAATGTTCGAGGTTCTCTCATCGGAACCCGGGAAGCCGATCGAGGCCGAGGAGCTTGCGCGACTCGCCGACATTCCGAACGGTCGCTACGGGATCGCCGGCGCGCTCGCATGGCCGACGCGACGTTTCGCCGAAATGGAGCGCCCACTTCCAGTCGAGAGCGACCAACGCCCCGAGGGCACCGTCTATTGGATCGAGGAGCATCTCGCTCCAATGATCCTGAACGGCGTTCATGGCGTTGTACCGGCGCCACCGCGTCGGGCACCCAAGCGACGTCGACTCGCTTGAGCGTCTGCTCCGCGGGCACCGCTCGCGAACCGTCGATGTGCGCTGCCATCCAGTACAAGCCGACTTTCATTCGGGCGCTCAATTAGAACTCTGCCGAGTTGGTGAACGGAGATGGATGTGAGTGCCAGGACTCAAGCAGCGGCCTGAACGAGTTCACCGTTCGTCCATTCGCCCACAAGAGAAGTTCCCAGGCCGTCTCGTCTGGCGCCACTCCTTTCACGTGAGGAAAGAGCCGCGCCAATAGCCGCTCACACAAACCGGGGTCAGGTTCGAGCGCTTCACCATGGGCTTTGGCAACGTCGTTCCCGTGCACGAGCAACTCGTCAAGGGCCAAGGCTAGAAAGCCTTCGCGGTCGGTCATGCCCGCGGGATGCCAAGCTCTCATGCCGCTCGGGGCGGCAGCAAGGACGTCTCGAAGGATGACGGTCCAGGCCTTCAGCGACGTTGCGAGTTCGAGGTCGCTCAGATCGTCGTCTCCGAGACTTCGGATCCGAGGGCGATGCGCGTTCGACTGCGTAGCCACGTGGTTCGCGTAAAAGGCCAGTGTGTTGGCCATGTGGTCCACGACCTCGCGACTTGTCCAAGCCAGACCGGGAACGATGTTGGGCGACCACCCATCTGGGCGCGCCAGACGACAAAGCGAACTAACGGCTAGTGCCGAACCGTCACCGAGGTCGTTGAACGTGATCATCCAACCGATTCTTGTCCTCGATCGCTCGGTCGTGGGCAAGCACACAACGAGCCGCGGTGCTAGAGGAGGGCGAAGGCGCGGCGG
>JAODBO010000018.1 GCA_025464005.1 Acidimicrobiaceae bacterium
GGAGAAGCCCTCGGATATCGCCACGAGAAGTCCCCACCCAGCCACTTCTCACAAACGAGGTGGCCCGCTTGGGGCAGTTGTCACACCCTTACGTGAAGATGAAGCAGGGTCTTACGTGAAGACCTCAATGGTGGCGGGGGCAGGATTTGAACCTGCGACCTTCGGGTTATGAGCCCGACGAGCTACCAGACTGCTCCACCCCGCGATGGGTGTTGCGACAAGCTACCACTCTCGCTTGAGCCAGTCGACTCGGGTCAGGTCGTTAGGCGTCGGCCGCCGCAGACAGCGTCGCTCTCGAGGCCGCTGTCGGCACCTGCGTCGTCGTCGTGGTGCTCGGGGCACTCGCCTGGCGGACTGAGGATCTGTCGACGTGCGGTGGGCTCTTGACGCGAGAGCTGGTGACTGACGCGGAACTGGACGACGTTGTGTGCGCCGGGGTGCTCTTAGCCGAGGCCGGCTTCAACTTTGCGGCCGGCGTGTCCAGGAGCTTCTTCGCAGCGACGAGGTCCTGACCCGCCTGCTGCACGTCCGCCTGATACTGACCGAGATCGCCGTTCGACAACGCCGCCTTGGCCGCGCCATACTTGCTGGTTGCGGCGGCGATGAGCTTGCGGACCTGGGTTGGAATGGCCGCGCTCTCCGTCGAGCCACCACCGCTGCCGCCACCGTTGCCGCTTGTCGGCGAGCTTCCCCCGACTGAGGTGCCGAAGACCTGTGCAAGTGCCTGATCGAGCGTCGGGGCCATTACGACCTCCTGGCCATACTCGACGACCACGTCGGCGAGCGTCGGGAGCTGGGTCTGGGTAGAGGAGACATACAGCGGCCGGACGTAAAGCAAGGAGTCGGCGATCGGCAGGATCTGGACGGCGCCGAGCTGCACGATGGAGCCGCCTTGGCCGAGCAGCGTGATCTGCTTGGAGACCGTCGTGTTGGAGTTGATCTCGCTGTTGGCATAGGCAGGGCCGTTGATCGACACGTCCGTCGGTGTAACGAACGACTCGAGCCGGCCGTAGCCGGCGGCGCTCGAGTCGGCGACGAGGAGCGCCTTCAGGGTCTGGATCTTTCCCGACGGCGAGAAGGGCACGAGTGGCTCGAGCGCGTTGAAGGTGGGACCCTGTTCGCCCGGCAGCTGCAGCTGCTCGTAGACGGGCACGAAGCTCGCCACCGTCCCGTCGGGGTTCGTCTGCAGCTGGTTCGACGGCCTGCCGTCGATCGAGGTCGAGGTCTCCGATAGGTCCCATGCGGCGCTCTCGCTGTAGAACAGCGAAGCCTCACTCGACTTCACGTGGTAGCGACCGTACGTCGCCGCTTGCTCCATGAGCAGGTCCTGCGGGTAACGCAGGTGCTGTCGGAGCACGGAGTTCATCTGCGAGATCGGGTGGAAGAGCCCCGGAAACGCACGCTCGTAGGACTCGATGAGCGGGTCCCCGTTCGCGTCGACCGTGTAGAACTGCATCTGGCCCGACTGGGCGTTCATGACGACTTTCACGGCGTCGCGCACATAGTCGTAGGTGCCTGCGAGACCGGTACCCGAAGGCAGCGAGCCGTTCATCGCGGTCTGCCCGTAGGGGTAGTAGTTCGTCGTCGTGTAAGCGTCCACCATCCAATACAGCTGGCCGTTCGCGACGACCGCGTACGGATGGGCGTCCACCTGGAGGAACGGCAGCGCCTTTGCGACTGCGGCGCGGACGTTGGTGACCGGGATAATCCGGGAGCGAGAAGTGATCAGATTCGACACGAGCAGGTTGAAGTCGCGCAGGTGGATGGCGTAGGCCGCCCGCGTCAGGAGCGAGCCGACGGGCACGCCACCGGAGCCCTTTCCGTTGCTCGTCTGGTTTGCCGAGGCCTTCTGGTAATCGACCTCGGGCTGGGCCGTGTCGACGACGACGTACTGGCTCTGGCCCGGTGCGTAGAAGACGCTCGGCTGGCGTAACGCGAGTGATGACGATGACGCCGTCGGCGGAAGGTTCCCCGCCTTGAACACCGGCGTCCCGTTGGAGGTGGCGGAGTTGGCCTGGGCCGCGACGACGCCGTAGCCGTGCGTGTACTGCAGGTGGGTGTTGACCCACGTCTGGGTCGGCAGCGCCGACGTCTGCAACTCGCGCACGCCGACGACGGTCGGCTCGACTTGGCCGCCCACGTTGTAGCGATCGACCGCGAGGGCGCTGATCTTGTAATAGGAGTGAACGTCCTGGAGCTTGTCGAAGGTCGGGGAGGCGAAGTTGGGGTCCCAGAGGACCGCGTCGTCGAGGGTCTGCTGGTAGCTCTTCAGCACCTGAGCGGTCAGGTCCTGGTTGGCCGGGAACGACCGTGGTGTGCCCACCTCCGCGAGCCCCATCGCATACTTCGTGGCAGCGATGTTGCGGGCGATGTAGGGCAGCTCGAGGGAGCTCTGGGCCGGCGTCACCCGAAACGCCTGCACCACCGCCGGATAGATCACCCCGACGACGAGTGCGAGGAACACCCAGAGCCCGAAGGCGACGAGCGGAAGCACCCAGGTCCGCTGGTAGACGTTGACGATGAGCAGTACGAACGCGACGAGCGAGACGACCGACAGCAAGGTGATGGCCGGCAGCCGGACGTGCACGTCGGTGTAGCCGGCGCCGCGGACGTAGCCGTTGTTCGACAGGTCGAGGGTGAACCGGTCGACGTAGTAGTAGGCCCAGGCCCGGACGAGGGCCATGAAGCCGAGCAGCAACGAGAGGTGCGCCAGCGCCCTCGGCTCGATGCGGGGTGAGCCCTGGAAACGGATGGCGCCGTTGAGGAAGTGTCCGATTGCGCTGAGCAAGAAGGCAACCAGCAGCGCTACGAGAATCCAATCCACGAGGAACGACAGGAACGGCAGCCGGAACACGAAGAAGCTCTCGTCCCGGTGGAAGAGTGGATCGGTCGACCCGAAAGGGACCGCGTGCTCGAACAGCAGCCAGTGTTGCCACTGTGCCGCCGTCCCCGTGCCGAGGATAAGCGCCACGAAGAATGCCACGACGTTCCGGATGACGAGGGCGTGCGGCCCGACGATCGCCTGATAGCGGCGCACGAGGTCGCTGTCGGGCGCCATGAACATGGCGCGGGGCGCGATCTTGTCGACGAGCCAGAAGGTCGTCGACAAGAGAACGAACGCAAGGACGACGAAGACCGCGCCGAGCACAACCTTCGTCGCCGTCACCGTGCGCCAGATCGCTCCGAAGCCGCTCCAGTGGAACCAGAGGAAGTTCGTGTAGAAGCCCGCGAGGCCCTGCACGACGACGAGCAGCACGACGAGCACGGCGAGCAGCACGAGCAGCCAGATGCCACGGCGCCGGCTCCGCGGCCGGCGGGGTATCTCCTCTGGTATCCGCACAGCCCGACCTAGGAGTCGATCGGCACGAGGGTGCACCGACAGCCGGGATGTACTGGCGGATGCGCCTGGCCGGTCGGGAATGCCTCACCCACTCGTTGCGGGCCGGCGAGGGCGTTGTCGTCGCAATCGGGGCAGTGATCCTTGCCGTCGTCCACGACCCAGCGGACGAGGGCTCCTTCACCGACGCCCGAGAGTACGCCGATCGAGAACGACCTCGTCGCGTAGTGAGCGACGAGGTCTTCGACTCGATCGCCCCGCCACTGACGGTACGCGGCGCCGACGAGCTCGGCAGTCGCGCCATCCTCCTCGACCGACGACAGCGTGCCTTCTAGACGTTGGTGCAACGACGAAACGACTTCGGAGGCCAGCTCGTTCGCGACTTGCCCGGGCTCAGGTCCGAGATCGTACCCGGACGCCTCACCCCCGCCCGAGCCGAACACGATGCCCGCGCGCCACGCCGCGGCGAGCGTAGGCATCGTCGCCGTCGCGAGACGTGCGGTGGTCGCCTCACCCGGGACCAACTCGGTCGCCTCCGCCCCTCGCTGGAGATTGCGCAACGAGTCGAGCAGCTCGTTCTGATCCGACCGGAGCTCGCGCTTGAGCACGCGAGCGAGGTCAGCGAGCACTGGAGCGAGCAGCTCGTCGCGACGCGCCAGCACCGCTTGCTCCTCGTCGAGTCGTTCGCCCGGGCCTGCCGCGTCGTCCGCCTCGTCGTCGTCTTCGGCGGCGGGGCGAGACCCGACTACCACGGTCGCGCCGGCCGCTGCGTGCAGCTGCGACGACTCGCCCTCGACGCCGGTCGTCGACGGCGTGGCCGCCTCTGCCTCGGCAACGTCACCCTCCTCGGCGGTCTCCCCCGCGCCTACTCCGGAGCGCGATGCGCGGATCCGAGCGAAGAGATCGTCAACGACGCTCGGCGGCTCGACCCCCGCCTCTTCCTCTGCCGGCTCGATTGGAGGCTCCGATTCGAGGGGATCCAGCTGCCCTGTGGGAGCCGCCGGGTCCTCGGGTTCGAGGTCGCCGTCCAGCTCCGCCGGCTCCACTATCGCCACAGCGGTCTCCGTCATAGCGGTCTCCGCCGTCGCGGTCTCTGCCATCGCGACTCCCGGGGCCTCCGACGCCGCGTCCGCCGCTGGCGGCGACGCGTCCTGCCCCTCCGGGACGGCATCGGGCTCATCGTGGGCGACGGGCTGCTCGTGGACGGCGACGGAGTGCTCGTAGGCAACGGCGGGCTCGTCTGCGGCAGCTGACTTGTCTGCGGCATCCGACGACGCACCGTCGGAGCCGTCGAGGTCCGCTGCTGGCGCGGGCGGACCAAGCAATGCCAGCGATTCCTCGACGAGAGCCTCCAGCGACATGTCGTCGTGCTCGAACGAAGCGACCTGAGCAGCGCGGTCCGCAGCGAGGCGGGCATCAGCCTCGGATCCGACGAGGCGCGCCCTGACCTCGTCGACCGAGCGAGCGGTCGCCTCGACCACCTCGGCGAGCGCGTCCTTGCCGGCGCGCAGCTGCTCGAGCTGGACATGGAGCATCCGGCGGCGCTCGGCGAGGTCCGCGAGGATCCGTCGCCTCGCGTCGCGGGCCTCTTCGACCATCGTCCGGCACTCGGCCTTCGTGGCGTCGACGATCGACGCGGCCTCGGCCCTGGATCGTGCCGCAATCGCCCGCGCTTCTGCCTCGGCCTCGCGCGACCGCTCGCCGAGGACTGTGCCGGCCTCCGCGAGCACGTCGGCAGCGCGGGCCTCGGCGCGGCCGAGCACCTCGCGCGCCGCCTCGTGGGCCGCGCGCAGCACCTTCGCAGTCTCGCTGCCCACGGCGGCCGAGAGCGTCTCCTCGTCGAGCTCGGGCGAAGCAGCCCGACGCTCCGCGTCCTCGAGACGGCCGCGCAGCTCCGCCTCGTGGCTGGAAAGCTCCGCCTCGCGACCACGAAGATCCCGCAGCGTGCCGGCGATCTCGCCGAGGAAGCTGCGGACCGCGTCCGGCTCGAAGCCGCGCCGAACGATCGGGAACGTGCGCCCACTGACCTCGTCGGGCCCCGTCGATTCAGGTTTCGGCGCGGATGGCAGGTCGGGCACGGCAGGTCAGCCTACGTCGTCAACGGCTCGACGAGGAGGGCGTCAGCCGGCCGCCCAGTTGCTCCAAGTCCGAGATCGCCTGACCGATGGTCGCGACCGAGAGCACCTTCAGCGTCGGCCCCGCGTTCGCGAGGGCCGTCTTGTACTCGGGAGGCGGCACGAAGAACACGGCCGCGCCGGCGTCGCGCACCGCGATGGTCTTCTGCGCCACGCCTCCGACATCGCCGACCTGACCGGTGACCGACATCGTCCCAGTCGCCGCGACCTTCAGCCCGGCGGTGAGGTCCTGGTGATCGAGCTTCTCGATCAAGCCGAGTGTGAACGCGAGCCCCGCGGACGGCCCGACGATCCCGTCGCTCGAGATCGACACCTTGAACGGAAGCCCAACCGTCGCGTAGGCCTGCTCGGGCGAGATGCCGAGGCACTCGGCCGGAGCCCCGTGCACGGTGAGGGGCTGGAGCGAGGTGTCGGTCCCCGCTCCCGCACAGATCTCCGTCGCACTCGACCCAGAGCCCTCGACCCGCAGCTCGCCGAGGCGCAGGCGCACGCTGGAGCGAGCCGAGGTGAACAGGTTCCGCAGGGCGAGCGACACCAAAGTTCCCGGCCGGTAGTCGCCGAGCCTCGAAACGAGCCCGGCGATCGTGCGCACGGCGTGGCCGTCCACCGATTCCACAACGTCGCCGATGGCGAGGCCGTGCGCCGCGGCCGAGCCAGCCTCCAGCTGGTACACGATGACGCCGTTCGGCACGGCTCGCACGGAGTAGCCGAGCTCGTGAAGTCCGACGACCGTGGCCGCCTGGCGTGCGTTGTACATGTCGATGACACCCTGGCGCTCGTACTGCGCGTTGCTCGCGTTGCCGACGAGCTGGGACGACGAGACCACCTGCGCGCCGGAGTCGAGCTCGTAGTAGAGGTAGGACAGGGCATGAAGCTGGATCACTTCGACATCGGTGAGCAGCACACCCCCGAGGTGCTGATGGTCGAGCGGCTTCGGAACGGAGATGAGCGTGGAGACGTTGAGGCCTGATCCGGGTGTTATCGCGTAGTAGGGGACGGCGACGAAGGCCGCGACAACCACGGCGACGACGACGACGCCTGCCGCCACGAGCATCGCAGGAGCGGCCCGGCGCAGCCGGGAGCGGCGGGGTGGGACGGGCGGCGGCTCGGGGCCGTCGCCCGACGGCGCAAGGTCGTCGATCGTCGACCGATCGTCCGGGTTCACGAGCAACGGCTCCTCCCCGGACTCGCGCCACATCCGACGGGCGCGGACGGGGGTCGCGCACTCGGGATGGTGTCGGCGATCATGGCCCGTAGCCTGCCACGAGGAGCTCATGAGGCGACGCGCGGTCGTAGGCCAACTTGGAGGTACGCGAGATGACCGCTGACGACGAGAGCGAGCGCACGGACTCCGCCGCTGTCGCGGACGCAATCGCCGCGGCGCGACGGCGCGGTGAGGTCGCGCTCGCTGGGCACGCCGGTGCCGAGGATCGCGTCCGGTCGTTTCTCGATGACCCAGAGCCGAAGGTGCGTCTCGCGGCGCTCGCCGCGCTCGTGCGTATGGCGCGCGCGCAGCCGAGCGACGTCGCCCTGCTGCTCGCGGACTCCGACCCGGGCGCTCGTCGGGGAGCCTGCGATATCGCCGCGAGCGTGCCTGGCTCGCCCGTGGCTCCGTTGCTCGACGACGGCGACGCCGGAGTCGTCGAGTCAGCCGCGTTCGCGCTCGGCGAGCTGGCGGAGCGCGACGTCGTCCCGAAGCTCGCGGGGATCGCTCGCTCGCACGGCGACCCGCTCTGCCGGGAGGCCGCCGTGGCAGCCCTCGGGGCGATCGGTGACGAGCGCGGCCGGGCCGCGGTGCTCGACGCGCTCGGCGACGCCACCGCGATCCGTCGACGCGCCGTGGTCGCGCTCGCGGCCTTCTCGGGAGAAGAGGTCGACGAGGCCCTCCGTGCACGGCTCGAGGACCGTGACTGGCAGGTCCGCCAGGCGGCCGAGGACGTGCTCGGAGTCAGCGGCGAGGAGCCGCGCTGAGGGCGGGACCGAGCGCGTTGTACATCTCGAGACAGCGAGCCGCGCCGAGCACCGAGCTCCGGCCCGGGTCGACGGCGGCGTGCACCGGGAGACCGGTCGCACCGGCGAGCCGCTGAGAGAGACCGTCGAGCAGTGAGCCGCCTCCAGAAAGGTGCAAGCCGCTACTCAACAGATCATTGGCCAGGTCGGGCGGGGCGGTCGCGATGCACTTGACCGCGGCGTCGAGGACCGGCTGGATGAGATCCTCGAACGAGTCGTGGAGCTCCGCCGCCGAGATCACGACGGAATCCGGCAACCCGCTCGATCGCTCGCGCCCGCGCACCTCGACTCGGGTGAGCTCCGGAGTGCTTCGCACGCTTCCGATGTGCTTGCGCACCTCGCTCGCCGTGGAGGCGTCGACGACGACGTCGTATCTTCTAGCCAGCAGGAGGCGGACCGCCTCGTCGAAGTCGTCACCGCCGATCGGCAGCGAGGCCGAGGTGACGAGGGCGCCGAGCGCGAGCACGGCGATGTCGGTCGTCCCGGCTCCGACGTCGACGACCATCGATCCCGAGGGCTCCTCGATCGGCAGCCCGGATCCGACGGCGCACGCGACGGGCTGCTCGATGAAGCGGACCTGACGTGCGCCGGCCCGGCGAAGCGCCCGGTCGAGAGCTCTCTGCTGGATCCGCGTAGCGCCGGCGTGGACACAGGCCAGCACGCGGGGATGGGCGAGCCTGGAGACCCCGGCTGCACGAACGACCTCGACCAGCACGTCCTCGGCGAGGGCGATGTCGACGAGCTGGCCGTGACGGACCGGTCGTACCAGACTCACGCGGCCTGCCGTCGCCATACCGAGCCCGATAGCCCTCGTTCCAAAGGCGAGAAGTCGCTGCGCGTCGGAGTCGACGGCGGCGACCGTCGGCTCCTCAAGAAGCATCACGCCGCGTGCGTCAGCGACCCTCGTGACCGCCGAGCCGAAATCGAGCGCGATGTCGCCGCTCAACGGTGTTGTCCGGTCACGGCGACATCGTATGCGCCCGCGAAGGCGGCCGACCCACACCTCGGCCGAAGTGGCGGTAGCCTCCTGCGGCGTGGCAGCGTTCGCCGGCGACTTCGACGACATACCGGAGGACAATCCGCCCTCCCAGCCGCTGCCTGCCGAAGACCGGCTCTGGCGGCATCCCTCGGAGCTTGGCTCGATCAGTACCTCGCTCCCCCTCGACCCGATCACTGTCAGGCGGCGCTGGCTTGCCAGTCAGCCCTCGAAGGCCAGTGCCTGGACCGCTGGCCTCGTCGGCGCACTCCTTGCGACCGGACTCGTCGCCCTCGGCACCCATCTCGCCTCGGCGATCACGACCCGCGGCAACGCGTCAGCGACCGCTGGCAAGCCGTCGAGCCCGACCCTCACGTCGCTGCCCGAGTCGATCAACAGCGGATCGTTCAGGCTGGCCGTGGGCTCGGAGCTCGCCGCCCGCATCGCCACCGTAGGCCAGGCGATCGTCTACATGGACGTGTCGCACGGCACGACAGAGGTCCAGTGCCTCGGTGTCGGGATCCGGGCAGACGGCATGCTCCTTGCTCCCGCGGCGGACGTCGCGGGGGCCACGAGCATCATGGTGATGCTGCCGGACGGTTCGTACTACGTGGGCGAGGTCGTCGCGAGCGACGTGTCGGCACGCGCCGCGTCGAGCGGCCTCGCGCTCGTCCACATCAACGGAGTGTCCGACCTGCCCGTCGCGCCGCTCGAGACCACCCAGTCCACGACCGCGAGCACGCTCGCCGTCGCGCTCACGTCGCGCGGCGGCTCGACGATCGCCGTCGGCTCGGTGCATGCCGCGCCGGGCACGACCACCGCGGGCGACCCCGTTCTCGTCGATCCCATGACGACGGACATCGAGACCTCGTCGGCGCCGCCAGGGAGCCTGTTGCTCGGCGCCGACGGAACCGTCATCGGCATGGTGACCGGGTCGAGCTCGGGCAAGGTGGTCGCGACGCCGGCGTGGATCGCGTCGATGGTCGCGGACAAGCTCCTCGCGGGCGGGGCCGTCAAGCACGGCTGGCTCGGGATCGAAGGAGCCACGACCTCCGGGCCGCCGGGCGGTATCCGGGTCACCCTCGTCGCCGGCAGTAGCGCTGCGCACGAGGCGGGCCTGCGCAGTGGTGACACGATCACCTCGGTCGACGGTCACCGGGTCACGACGATGGCCGAGCTGCAGGGGCGCCTCTACTTCGTCCGACCGGGGGCACGTGTCACCGTCGGGGTGATGCGCGCTGGCCGCGCGCTCAAGGTGATCGCGGCCCTCGACGATCAGCAGATGAAGTAGCACGAGAGAACCGGCAGACGGATTCCGGGGAAGTGTTCCGACCCGTGCGCAATCCGAGCTGGCGCCCGCCACCCTGCCGATAGGCTCACGCGATGAGCCTCAGCCTGGCGATCGATACCGTGATCGGCCGGGTCGCGGACCTAGGAGACGGCACCACGGTGACCCGGCTGCTGCCCCGCCGGCGCCGCAGGTCGATCGGCGCCTGGTGTTTCGCAGACGACTACGGGCCTCTCCCCGTCGGCGACGGTCCGGGCATGCGGGTCGGACCGCATCCCCATATTGGGCTCCAGACGGTCACTTTCCTTGTGGCTGGTGAGGTGTTGCACCGCGACGGCCTCGGCAATGCCGTCGTCGTGCGCCCGGGCGATCTCGCCCTCATGACGGCTGGCTCGGGCATCGTCCACGCGGAGGAGTCGGCGCCGGGGACTGGACCGATCTTGCAGGGCGTTCAGCTGTGGATCGCGCTGCCCGGCGACCGGCGGTGGACGGAGCCGAGCTTCTCCCACCATGGCGAGCTGCCCGAGATTGAGCTCGGGGGCTTCGTCGGGCGCGTCCTCATCGGGACATTGGCATCGGCGACCTCCCCGGCGGCGGTGCATTCGCCCCTCGTCGCCGCCGAGATCCGCTCCCGCTCGAGTGCCACCGCGACCGTTCCGCTCGAGAGTGACTACGAGCACGGCGTGTGGTCGCTGTCGGGATCGGTCCGCGTGAACGGGACGCTGCTCGAGCGCGGCACCCTCGCGTACATCGCCCCGGGCGCGACGGAGCTCCTGATCGACTCGGCCGAGCCGAGCCGTGTCTTTCTCGTCGGAGGCCGGCCTTTCGAAGAGGAGCTGCTTCTTTGGTGGAACTTCGTCGCACGCACCTCGGAGGAGGTAACCGCTGCCCGCAGTCGCTGGGAGGCGGGAGAGTTCGCTCCCGTCGTCGGCTACGACGGGTGTCCTATCCCCGCTCCCCCGCTGCCGCCGGGGCGCCTCACAGCACGGCTCTAGGGCCGCGCGCCTAGATTCGCGATATGGATCCCGACATGCCCTCTGGAATGGGTGGCTTCTTCCCGGGAATGCTCGGCGATCTCCTGCGCCTCCTGAAGACGGACTCACCCCTGCAATGGGACCTCGCGCTCCAGCTGGCCCAGACGGTCGCGAGCGACGGCGAGACCGACGCGAACGTCGATCCCGTCGACCGGATGCGTCTCGAGGAGCTGCTCGGGGTGGCCGAGCTGCACGTGGCCGACGTGACGGGGATGACCACCGCGCCCGGCGGCCGGCCGCTCACCGTCGTGGCGACGGGGCGGGCCGAGTGGGCGCGGCGCAGCCTCGAGGGCTGGCGGTCGGTCCTCGAGCAGATCGCCGCCGCGCTCGCGCCGCCGAGCTCCGCCCAGACCGGAAAGGCCGTCGCCGACCCGGGTGGCGGTGACGACGCGGAGCTCGCTGCCTTCCTCGGCCAGTGGACGAGCGCCGTGGCTCCGGCGATGATCGCGATGCAGGTCGGTTCGGTGGTGGGCCACCTCGCGCAGCGCGCCCTCGGTCAGTACGAGCTCCCGCTCCCACGGCGCTCCGACAGCGAGCTGCTCGTCATCCCGGCGAACGCCAAGGCCTTCGCCGGAGACTGGAGCCTGCCCGCGGATGACCTGTCGCTGTGGCTCTGTGTGCACGACGTCGCCACACATGCCGTACTGACTCGCCCTCATGTGCGGGTGCGTCTCGAAGCACTGCTCGTCGAACAGGCACGTGGCTTCCGACCCGACCCGAAGGCCCTGGAGGAGCGTCTCGGCGAGGCGGCTTCGGGAGGCGCGGCCGATTTCAGCGACCTGACGAGACTCCTCGGCGACCCTGCGGCGTTCGGCGAGCTCGAGGACACCCCGGAGCTTCGCCGGGTGCGGGCGGAGCTCTCGGCACTCAGCTCGGCCGTGGCCGGCTATGCGGAGTGGGTGACCGACACCGTGGCCTCCCGCTCGATCGCCGCTCGCGGTGCAATACGCGAAGCGACCAGGCGCAGGCGAGTCGAGCGCGGAGAGGAGGAGCGGGTCGCGGAGTCGCTGTTCGGCCTGCACCTCGACCAAGAGGCAGTCGACCGCGGCGAGGCCTTCATCCGTGGGGTCGTCGAGCGAGGTGGCGACACCGAGCTGTCCAAGCTGTGGGTGGTCGAGGCCAACCTTCCTACACCGGCCGAGGTGGACGCTCCGGGCCTGTGGATCGAGCGCGTCAACCTTCCTCGACTGTCGCCACCGGAGTAGCCGGCGGGACGACGATGCGGCGCTCCCCGGCGCCGAAGCTTCGATCTGGCGCGGCGCGGACGGCGGGGGGGGATGCCCCGCCAGGCCCCCCTAGTGCGCTGTCGCGGATTTGACTTGAGCGAGTTGAGCTCGTCCGCGGCGGACCTTCTCGATGATCTCCTGGGCCGGCTTGTGCCAGACGAAGGGCTTCGGGTCGTCGTTCCAGTGCTCGGCCCAG
>JAODBO010000027.1 GCA_025464005.1 Acidimicrobiaceae bacterium
CCTTGACCAGGTGCAGTAGTCGGGAAGACGGTGGCAGATTTGCCGCCGCGCCCGGGGGTGTAGCTCAGCTGGTAGAGCGCCACGTTCGCAACGTGGAAGTCGGCGGTTCGAGTCCGCTCACCTCCACCACCACGTCTTCACATTTGGGGTGTGTCAGTCGGCCCCCAGATGCCCATCGAGGGAACTCTTCGCTGACCGGTCGCCGGAGGCCCCGTTGCCGCCAGTCCGTCGCCAAGTCCTCGGGGACCGGGCGGACGCTGACTATGCCGGGGGTTGCGACGAGATCGGCGGTGCTCGTGCGTCGTCGGCGGCGGGTCTTCGACGGTCGCCCGGCACGCTCACCCAGTCACGGACTAACTCCCGGTTCGTAACAATCGACACCGAAACTACGGGATTCCAAGTCGCTACTGACCGGCATCTATGAGATTGGGATAGTCACCGTCGATCAGTCTGGCGACGTCCTTGATCGCTACGAGACGCTCATTCGTCCCACCGGAGTGGAGCTGTCCGAACGGTTGAGTCCCGCATTGCAAGACGCACCTTCTTTCAAGGACGTCGCTTGTGATGTGTTGTCGCGACTTCAAGCTGGAGTAGTAGCCGGACACGTTGCCCCTCATTTGACCTCTCGCTAATCGATGCGGAGCTTCGTCGCCTGAAGACCAGTTTGCCAACGGTTCCATATCTGTGCACGCGGGATCTCGCATTGGCACTTCACCTTGATTCGCAAAGTCGGCGGCTCGCCAACCTTTGTTATGCGCTCGGAGTGGAAATGCCAACGTGGCACACGGCCGCCGGCGACGCCGAAGCGACTCGCCGGGTTGTTGATTTGGTTGCTGACGATCGCAAATGATCGAGGACTCATTGCAAAATTGAGTACGCCTTCGACCTTCGCGGATTCGTGGCCAAGTTGGCCGACGTTTTACCGACGGGTCGTTTTCTCGTTCGGGATCCGGTTGCGTTTCCCCCAATCGGTGATCAGCCCGAAAAGCAAACATGCTCGATAACGGCAGCTCTTCGAATACCGTCTCGATCAACATCATGTCCCTCATCGATCCGGATCGGATCAAGCAGCTCTACCTTGCACTTGCCAAGAAGAAAGTCCGCGAGGACCCGCAACTCGTCGGTTGGCCACGACTGCGGCAACGGACCTCTAGGGCCGAAGGACCCTAATCTGAGCACGTGAAGTCTCGCCGACGTTCACGCAGGGGACTTTCGAAGGGATGATCTCCGTCGAGGTCACAGCATGTGACCTTTGCCTCTAGGTGCCGTTACGTTCTCTTCCTTACGGTGAGCAAGTACTCATCACGCGAAGGAGGAGAAACGATGAAAGCAGTCGTCTACCACGGGCCAGGTGCGATTGCCTGGGAGGAAGTTGCAAAGCCGACCATCACCGCAGACACCGATGCGATTGTTCGCGTCGATGCCGTCACGATCTGCGGCACTGACCTTCACATCTGGAAGGGCGATGTTCCGGAGGTCACCGACGGACGCATCCTTGGTCACGAAGCGGTCGGGACCGTCGAAGCGGTCGGATCCGGGGTGAAGAACGTTCGCCCCGGCGACCGGGTACTCGTGTCGTGTATCACTGCTTGTGGGGCCTGTCGCTTTTGTCGTGAAGGTCGCTACGGCCAGTGTCTTGGCGGCGGAGGATGGATCCTCGGTCACAACATCGATGGCACCCAGGCCGAGTACGTCCGTGTGCCGTTCGCTGACACCTCCACCTACCCGATTCCTTCCGGCTCGACGGACGAAGAGATCCTCATGCTCGCTGACATCCTGCCGACGGCCTACGAGGTTGGTGTCCTCAACGGAACGGTCCAACCAGGCGACGTTGTCGCCGTCGTCGGAGCGGGTCCGATTGGTCTCTCGGCAATCGTCGGCGCTCGGCTCTACAGTCCGGGCCACGTGATTGCGATCGATCTTGCCGACAGCCGACTTGAGGCTGCGAAGCAGTTCGGCGCGGACATCACCGTGAACAACGGGTCCGAGGATCCCATCGCTGCAATTGCATCAGTGACAGCAGGGCTCGGCGTCGATGTAGCGATCGAGGCGGTCGGCGTCCCGGCCACTTTCGAGCTCGCGACGAAGCTCGTTCGCCCTGGCGGACACGTTGCGAATATCGGTGTTCACGGCGAGCCAGCGACGCTCCATCTCGAGGAGCTCTGGACGAGGGACGTCACGATCACCACGGGCCTCGTCGACACCTATTCGACACCGACGTTGCTTCGACTCCTGACTTCAGGTCAGCTCGACGCAGGGCGATTCGTCACGCATCACTTCGCACTAGGTCAGTTCATGGAGGCGTACGACACATTTCGTGACGCGGGAGAAACTGGCGCGCTGAAGGTCGTGCTCACTCCAGGTAGCTGATCCTGGCGCGGGATCGTGCCCTGCTCGCCACTTGTGACGATCAGAGCGCGTAACAGAAAACTTCATACAGAACTCGCCCACGGTCGCCGAAGGTGACCGTGGGCGAGTTCTGCTTTCAGGGGTCGGCGGGCTTGCAGGAATCGATGATTGGCGTCGTCGCATTATCTAAATTGCCGAGACGGTCTTTGGGCTGTCTTGTTTCGTCTTAGTTGGATTCGGCACGCAATGTGACCTTCGCCTCTGGGGCTCGGGTTCTCAAGCATCGATGATGTCTGCATGCCACGTGCCATCGAGCCACAGGAGGAAATGAAGATGAAGAACCCCATTGAACTTCTCAGTAATCCATCAGAGCGCCAGACGCCCCGGGCGATCGAATTTCTGATGCAGTCAAAGGTCATGGCCATCGGTTGGACTGCGATGCGAGTCTGGCTCGGGATCATGTGGATTCAAGCGGGTGTCGCGAAGCTGTGGGGCGCGGAGAACCCGGCGTTCCTCCACAACAATGGAGCAGGTGTCGCGGGATTTGCTGCCCATGGCACGCCGGCCTACAGCTGGTGGGGAAGCTTGCTGCACGGTTTCGTCGTTCCCAACTCGGGCTGGATCGGCATCCTCGTCGCTGTCGCCGAATTCCTAATCGGAGTCGCCCTTGTGCTCGGACTCTTTACTCGTGTCGCCGCTCTCGGAAGTCTTGCGCTGCTCTTCACCTACGTGATGTCAGGGACGGCGAGCGTGTGCGCCTTCTATGCGCTCTTCGCGATTGTCATCGTTGCCACATGGAGAACGTCGACCTGGCTCGGCGTCGATGGAGTCGTCGCCGGCTACCGCCAGCGTCACAGCGGCAACCACAGTGAGCGTCCGGTCCTCAGCCACGTGCCGGGGCATGCGAAGGCTGCGTAGCAGTCGGCCCCTGTGCGTTGATGCACCTGTGATGCGGCTTGCTCCGGCGAGCCGCATCGTCGCGTCCCGTGGCGAACGAAAAGTCTGGGGCGGTCGTTTCGTGAAGTGACCGCTACTTCATCGAGACGAGCCGAGGCACCTGGGCCTGTGACGCTCACCAACCGAGCGCAAGGCACGGTGGCAACGCCGCGACCGTGAGGAGTGCAAATGGCCGACATCGTTGGCGGCTCGAGCCGCGATTGGTTGGCCTCGGTCGAATGGCGGCCACGATGGTTTGGTCTCGCAAGCGATCTTCCCAACGTAGGCAGGATTGCGGTGCAGATGGAGGAGCGACTGGCTCGTCTAGGGCTCGTGTTTCCCATTGCGCGGTTCGGCCTTGTTTTAACCGCAGCGGAATCGCCTCAGTGACCACGTGGGACATGCGGGCCCTAAGGAGATCTGGGGGATCGATGAGAGTCTCGTCACCGTCCCCGGACTTCGGTAACTCGACGAACCGCCAGTGCTGCGAGCCGCCCCCGCAGCTTGGCAAGCGGTAATCGTTCGCTTCGCCGATGAGCCGCTCTCAACCCCCCGAGACCACGGTGGGTCCGGAGTTCGAGAGACCGTGAGTTTGGGCGTACAGGATCGCCTGGCTCCGGTTCTTGGCGCCGGTCTTGGCAAATACCCGGTTGATGTGTGTCTTGACCGTGTGTGCACTTAAGTAGAGCGAGGCGGCGATGTCTCGATTGGTCAGGCCCCGGGCGATCAGTACGAGGACCTCACCCTCTCGTGCGGTGAGATTGTCCGGCAACGCCGCGGGGGAGATCGGCTCGTCTCTTGTCGGCTGCTGGGCCACGCCGAGGAGCTTCGCCTGGACGTCGGCATCCAGCACGGACTGACCGCTGACCGCACCTTGAAGCGCGCGAGCGATGTCGACCCGGCCGGCGTTCTTCGTGAGATACCCCCGAGCGCCAGCGCGCAGCGCGTCAAGGATCGAGGAGTCGTCGGCGTACGTGGTCAGCACGACCACCGCGACTTCAGGATGCTCGATGGCAAGCCTTCGGATCGTCTCGATTCCGTCGAGGACCGGCATGTGCAGGTCGACAAGCATCGCGTCGGGTCGGTGCTCGGCGGCGAGGGCGATGGCCTGGGCACCGTCGGCCGCAGCGCCGACCACCGTGATTTCGGGCAGGAGGTCCAGCATGAGGACGAGCCCGTCGCGGACAGAGGTCTGATCGTCCGCGACGACGATGCGCAGCGGCTCATGCCTGGCCTCGGTCACCCGGGGACCTCGGCCCGCAGGGTCCAGCCTTGCTCAGAGGGTCCGGCGGTAAGGGTTCCCCCCAGGAGCAGCAGCCTCTCACGCATTCCGACGAGGCCGTAGCCGACGTCCAGGGTGGTGTCGGCAGTCGCCGGACCGTCCGACTTCGGCCGTTCGGCGTTGGTGACCGTCAAGGAGGTCTGGTTCGACGCGTAGTCGAGGCGTACCGAGAGCGGCGAGCCGCGGGCGTGCTTCGTAGCGTTCGTCAGCGCCTCCTGGGCAATGCGGACCAGCGCGACCGTGGCATCTGGAGCGAGTGGGCGAACCGCACCGCTGACGGCGAGTTTCGCATCGCCGTGATGGTCGTCTCTGTAGCTCTCGACCAGCGTGGCGAGGCTCTCGGGAAGTGGTGCGACGTCTGTGCGCAGAGCATGTATCGCGCGCCGGCTCTCGCTGAGACCCTCATCGGAAAGCCTGCGAGCATGGTCGAGCAGACGAAGGCTCGCGTCCACGTCACCGGAGTCGCGAAGCACGGCGGTAGCTGCCTCGATCTGGATGCCAAGGGCGCTCAAGGAGTGCGCCAGGACGTCGTGGATCTCTCGCGCAATTCGGTTGCGCTCGTCGAGGGCAGCGGCGCGCCGCTGCTCGGCCTGGGTCTGCCGCATCTGAGCAACGAGGGCCTTGGCCTGCTCGGCCCTGACGCTCACGACCCTCCGGTAGCGGCCGCCGAGTAGCCCTGCGACCAACAGCAGTGGCAGGCCGAGCGCCCTGCTGGTCGAGAAGCCAAAGAGCAGCCCGCTCACCTCCACGCCGAGGATGCCGGCCGCAGTGACAGCCCATGCGGTACCCAGGCTTCCTTCGCTTCCCCCGCTAATGGATGCAATTACAGCAAAGGCCACCGGCACGTCGGTCACGCCGAGAGCAGACCCGAGGCCGCCCGCGGCGGCGAGTCCACCCAATGCGACGGTCAGGAGCCACCTGGGGGGCGGAGCAGCTCGAGCGGAGCGCCAGTCGAAGGCTCCCCACGCGGCGAAGAACGCGCCACTTGCTCCGAGGATCGCCAGCTCGAAACCTCGGTGCTTCGCGCTGCCTCCGGCGAGGGTAAGGAAGCAGACCAGGACGAATGCCGCTGCTCGAGCAAGCCAGAAGCCGCTGCGCAGCCCGAGCCGAGATGCCAGCGGCCGCGGGCCTTCGACCGAGGCCGAGTCAGCGCCGGCGGTCATCGAAACGATCGACGATATAGCGGAGCACCGACTGCCAGTCTGGCCGATCGAGCGTGTCCGAGGGAACCCGGGTTGATTCTGTGGTGTTGGGACCGGCGGACTGGCGCCCGGCAAGCTCGGCGATTCGTGGGATCGACGGTCGCTCCGTCGAGGTGCTCGGTTGAGCCGGGGACGCGTCGCCGGGCGAACCGAACAGGGCGGGGAGGAAGGAAGCACCGTCCTTCTCGGGAGCGAAGGGGATACCCGCCGATAGCGCTCGAGGTGCTACGACGGCGGCTTGCGCGAGGCGGTTGATGCCGAGCCCGAGCAGCATGGCCGAGGAGCTAGTGGCGAGGTGCGCGCCGAGAGCGTAACCGAGCCCGTCGAGCCCACCGCGGCTGGCCACGAGGATGCCCCAGAGCCACAGGCTCGCCACGGGCATCTGTCCCCACAGGTGGCCGTTGCGGGATTCGAGACGCATCGTCACGCCCTGACGCACTCCGATAATCGCGGCGATAGCGGCTCCGATGCCGAGGAGGACGACGTCGGTAACAGTGGCCGGGTGGCCCTTCTTCGTGGCGAGGTCGACGACTCCGACGATCGCAAGCACGGCGGGCAGGAGCAGGACGCGCTTTCCTCGGAGCGGCTCGCCAATGAGCTGGCGGCCGATCACATAGGCGACTATCGCGATGATGGCCACGATGTTCAACGCGTTCACCGGGATCTCCAATTCCGTGCAGGGGCGGCCTTACGCGACGAACGATAAGGACCGGACGGGTTGAGCCGCATCAGCCCACGGGTGGATTCGAGGTATGAGATCGGGCCGCAGCCCAGCACCGCGATCACACCAACGATCACCCCGTAGGGTGACGCCGGCGGCCGAGCGCGAGTTCACGATGGGGACAGAAAGACGTCCATCCCGGAGGTGTCCCGTGCTCGAGCAAGCCATGATCATCAACGCGGTCGTACTATTCGCGGTCCTTGAAGCCGATGTAGGACCACATCGCAAAGTCACGAAGTTCCGCGTGGTGCGTCCGATCGTGGTCGCGGCGGTCATCGTCCCGCTTTACTTCAAGGGGCTCGCCACCCATGGCACCGGCCTGGTCCTCGAGCTGGCTCTGGCCTCAGCCGGTATCCTGCTCGGACTTGCCGCGACCGTGCTCATGACCGTCTACCGCAGCCCCAGGACCCAAAAGCCGGTGTCACGAGCCGGGTGGGCCTATGCGGTGCTCTGGATCGTCGTCATCGGCGCCCGCGCGTCCTTCTCCTACGGATCAGTTCACTGGTTCGGTACTCAGCTCGGTCACTGGATGACCCGCCACACCATCACGCAAGACGCCCTCACGGACGCGCTCATCCTGATGGCGATCGCAATGCTCCTGACCCGCACACTGGGGATGGCGATTCGCGCTCTGCACCTCGCGCCGGCCCAATCGACGGACCCCTCCGCTCGGTTGAGCGTGATGTAGCAGCCGACAACGACCTGCATTACAGCTACTCGACCGGAGCGATGGTCAGTTCCCCTTCGCGGCAGTGGCGCGTCGTGGGCGGCCGGCTCAGCGAAGTAATGAGACCGGCCCGGGCTGGGTCGACGGGGTCGACGGGGTCGACGAGGGTGGTGTCGTTTCCGGTCTCTGGATCTGAGAGGCCGGAGGCGTGATCTCTCGGCGGAGCGGCTTCAGGTCGTCGCAGCTCCGCATAGTCGGTCTCGCAATGACGCCGCGCGAGTGGATCGACGATGTACCTTCTGGCTGTGCTCGTAGTGACGACGCTGACGGAAACGGCGTGAGCGTCGAAGCCTCGTCGGAGTCGATGTCATCTCTCATCGGTACCAGAGGCTGCATGACCCGCCGCCGAGATCCGGTCTCCGCCGAAGCCTCCCAGGTTGCGGCATCCGAGAGCGCGTCCGGCCGATGAAGCCCGAGGTCGTGGCCGAGCGCCGGCGGGCGCGCGGCAGTCGGCGGTGCCCGTTCGGTGGGCATTGGCGCGTCCTTGGCCCTTTCGGGGCACCCTCCAAGCGGATACATCCCAGGCCTCCGGGCCCAGCCCTAGCAACAGCGAGGTAGTCGATGACTCTGGCTCCCGACATCACCGCTTTCGAGAGGGGGAAGGAGGTGGTGTCGCCGAGATCGAGCTCCAAGGCCGACGTGGTGGTGCTCGACACGAGCGTCCTGCTGGCCGATCCTGAGTCGATATTCAACATGGGCGACTCCGAGGTGGTGCTCCCCCTTAAGGTCATCGAGGAGCTCGACAACCAGAAGGCACGCATCGACGACGTCGGTCGGGCGGCGCGCACCGTCTCACGCAGCCTCGAAGAGCTGCGTTGCGCGAGCGTTGACCGGGACCTGAGCAATCCGGTGAAGCTGCCCGCCGGCGGCAGCCTACGCGTGGTGATCAATGGCCAGAAGCTCGACCTCGTCGAGCACCTCGGGCTTGACACCGCTAAGTCTGACAATCGCATCCTCGCCGCTGCGCTCGGGCTTGTCGAGGACGGTCGATCGGTGCGGGTGGTGTCCGCTGACGTGAACCTGCGCCTCAAGGCGGCGGCGCTCGGTCTCGCCGCGGAGGAGTACGTCCAGACTCGACCCGGATTCCACACTGCGGCGAATCCTGGCTGGCACACGCTCTTGGTGAGCGCCGGGCTCGTCGACGCGGTGTACGCCGACAGGTACGTCGACCTCGAGGCAATGTGCGAAGCAGACGCCGGCGTCATCCGTGCGCTTCGCTCCAACGAGTTCGGCGTGCTCAGGGCCGGTCGGCAGTCGGCGCTCGTCCGTCGAACCAGCTCCGGGCTGCGCCTCATCCGAGACGACCTCGAGGCGTGGGGCATGCGACCGCGATCCAAGGAACAGGGCTTTGCCCTCGACCTGCTCCTCGACGAGAATGTCCCAATCGTCGCCCTCTCCGGGCGCGCAGGCACCGGAAAGACGATGCTCGCGATCGCCGCCGGGCTCGAGCAGGTCTTCGAACCTACGTCGAGGCGCTACGACCGGCTCATGATCATACGCCCGATGTACGCCGTTGGTCGCCAAGAGGTCGGTTTCTTGCCGGGCGATTTGAGGGAAAAGCTCGAACCTTGGTTTGCGACGGTCGAGGACACGATCGCTGCGCTACGAGAGGACCAGTCGCACACCGAGGCTCGCAAGATGATCGAGATGTGGGTCGACGAGGGCCGGATCGACATGCAGCCGGTCACCTACCTGCGTGGACGGTCGTTGCACAAGACGTTCATAATTGTCGACGAGCATCAGTCGATGGAGACCCTCACATTGAAGACGATCCTTACCCGACTCGGAGCCGGATCGAAGGTCGTCTTCACCGGCGACGTCTCCCAGATCGACAATCCCTTCGTATCGGAGCGCACCTCTGCCCTGTCTGTGCTTGCCGACCGCTTCGCCGGTCAGCCGCTGTTCGGCCACCTCGTCCTCACTCAGGGAGAGCGCTCCGCGGTTGCCGACCTCGCTGCCGAGCTGCTTTGAATCCTCCCGACGGCTAAATCCGCGGGATTCTGTCGCGCGGCTGCGGCTACTGGTTTACTGCCGCAGCGAGTCGGCTGCGTGAGCCGAGTAGGTGTGACGTCATTGCCGCCGCCGCGCCCGTCTGATCGCGCGCCTCGACCGAGCTGAGCACTTTGGCGTGCTCGGTGACGGTGTCAGTGGTGAGCCCAGCGGTGTAGTACAGCCGGTAGAGCTGCGCATGCGGACGGAGCCGTTCGAGGGTCTCGACCATCAGGCCGACGCCGCTAGCGACGGCTAACGCCACGTGAAATGCTGCGTCCTGCGCGGCAAAGGTTCGATAGCTCTCGTAGCCGTCACCGGGCAACGGTTGGTTCATCGCTGCGATCAGATCCTGGAGCTCCTGGATCTGAGAGCCACTCGCGGCCTGCGCGGCCCATGACGCGCTAGCGGGTTCGAGGAGCAGCCGCATCTTGAACAACTCCTCGAACGTCTTGGCATCGATGAGCGGTGCAGCGGTGTAGCCGTAATGTGGCCGCTTCGCGACGAGCCCATCGGACTCGAGTCGGGCCAAGGCCTCGCGTACCGGGGTCGGTGAGACTCCCAGGTCGCGAGCCAACCCATCGATCGACAGTCGGGCACCCGGCTCGACGAGGTGGTCCATGAGCTGGGTCTTGATCAGCTCGTACACCTGATCTGCGAGTACGGACCGCGTGGGCACCCGGACGCTTCGCCACGGTGACGTCTCGCGTTCGTCCTGGAGCTGGCTCGACCCCGCCGTAGATGCCATGCCAACACCCTATACGATGTTGGGTCCGTTGGTGGCTTTTGGTGTCTGGACTCGGCGCCTGACGACCTGCGCCCTGAAGCTGCCGAATAATTTGGTGCGCAGGCAGACCACCCACCGACTTGACACTCCGTAAGCCAACTGGAAAGATCAGAGATCATATAGGAAGTGGTCCATTCAGCGATCACTACTCGCAGAGGGGGATGTGCCTGTGCTTCACTATCGACGCGCGGCTTCGATCGGTGCGGGGGTTGCGCTCATGGCGCTGCTCCCCGCGTTCGGCAGCGCCAGCGCCAGCGCCAGCGCCAGCGATTCAAACGTTCACCTTCGGGCGAGCGTCAGCAATTCTCGTGTGCCATCCGTGACGCGTCACGCAAAGCAGATCGTGATCGGATTGTCCAACCAGACGATGGCCAGTACCTTCCCGGTGGGCCTGGCCAAGGGTGCTCAGCAGGAGGCGCGCAAGTACGGCGTGAAGCTCATCGTCCTTGATTCCAAGGGCGATGTGCAGAAGCAGGGCAGCGACATGCAGGACCTGGTCGCGCAAAAGGTCAACGGCATCCTGATCGTTCCGAACTCCCCCGGGCCGGCGAAGGCGATGGTCAACGCCGCAGTGGCTAAAGGCATCCCGGTCGCCTCGGTGCACGGCACCGTCGGCACGGGACCGACCGCGGTCTCCTACCCGAAACTGGCCTTTACGATGAACGAGAACGCCAACACCGTCGGTCACCTCGAGGCGAATCTCGCCGAGAAGGCGCTGCCGAGCGGTGGGCAGGTGGCCATCGTCACCGGCGCTGCAGGGTTCCTCGAGAACACTACGTGGACTGCCGGATTCAAGTCCGATCTCGCGGCAAAAGGGGACTTCAAGATCGTGGCCACCCAGCCGGGCGACTGGACACCAGAGGGCGGCCAGGCCGCATGCCAGGGGATCTTGAGCGCCAATCCGAGCGTGGCACTCATCTACACACTCAGCGATGACATGGCCACGGGATGCGCGAAGGCGGTCGCTGCTGCCGGATCGCACGCCAAGGTCCTAGGCAATGGCGGATCGGCGAGCGGAATCGCCGGCATCAAGGACGGCCAGATCTACGGAGACATCTGCTTCAAGCCGGTCACCGAAGGTGCGGCCGCGTTCGACGACCTGTACAAGGAGATCACCGGCAAGCAGGTTGCACCGCACAAGGTGCTCACCTACAACATCCCGACGATCACGAAGGCGAACGTCGGCCAGTGCGTCCCGCAGTGGTAAAGGGAGTTATCAGGTGAATACCGGATCCCTGGCTCTGCCCGCGCTGGAGGTACGTAACGTCACAAAGACGTACCCAGGTGGCACGCAGGCGCTGCGCGGAGTCTCCATGCGGGTGGAGCCAGGGGTCGTACACGGATTGGTCGGCGCCAATGGCGCTGGCAAGTCGACGCTGATCAAGATCATCGCCGGCGCGGAACGGCCCACGGACGGCTCGTTGTTGTGGCGGGGGTCACCGGTGGATTGGAAGCGGCCGGCCGACGCCGGTGCTGCCGGTGTCGCCGTGGTCCACCAACAGAGTCCGGTGGCACCGGGCTTGAACGTTCTCGAGAACGTGTACCTAGGCCAAGGGTCGCCCATTGTCTGGAGGCCGCGCGACCGCAGCCGCGAGTTCGCTGATCTGTGCGGTCGGATCGGCTTTTCGATCGATCCTTACGCATCGGTCGCGGGCCTGTCGATCGGCGATCGACAGATGGTGTCGGTCCTGCGCGCGCTGGCCCGAGGTGCGTCGCTCATCCTGCTCGATGAGCCGACCGCTTCGATTTCGCCGGCGGAGCGGACGGGGGTGCTCGGCGCCGCCCAGCGCCTGGCCGGCTCCGGCGACGTCGCCGTATTGTTCGTGTCGCACTTCCTCGACGAGGTCATGCAGATCTGCACGACGGTCAGTGTCCTGCGTGACGGCACGCTGGTCGACGAGCTGACCGAGGATTCGATGTCGGTCGAGCGAATGGTCGCCGGCATCGTCGGCCGCCGATTGCAAGCGGTCGAGGAGTCGACGGCCTCCCGCGCCGTCGGGGCTCCGGTACTGCAGGTTCGAGAGCTGGCGACGGCCGCCATGGCGGCCCCGGTGAGTCTCGAGGTGAGGCGCGGCGAGATCGTCGGGATCGCCGGGTTGCTCGGATCGGGCAGAACCACGCTGTTGAAGGCCATATTCGGCGCCGAACGGCGCGTGCGCGGCTCGGTGCTCGTCGACGACAAGAGCATTGCGGCCTCGCCGGGCGCCGCGGTCAAGGGTGGCGTTGCCTTCGTTCCCGAAGACCGCATGAGCCAAGGGCTGATCGGAAGCTGGGAGATCTGGCGCAACATCGCCATGGCAGACCTCGAGCACCTCTCACGCCGCTTCGGAGTCCTTGACGTTCGCGAGCAGCGGGCCCGGGCTCAGAGGGCTTGCGACGAGCTCGGGATCGTCGCACCATCGATCGACACGGCGGTACGCGACCTGAGCGGCGGGAACGCGCAGAAGGTCGTCTTCGCGAAGTGGATCTACAAGACCCATCACGTGCTGCTACTAGACGAGCCCACGGCCGGGGTGGACGTGGGCGGAAAGGCCGACTTGTTAGAGCTCATACGCGGCCTCGCCGCCCGAGGGACCGGCGTTGTTGTTGTGCTCTCGGAGTTCGAAGAACTGCTCAGCGTTGCCGACCGCGTGCTCGTACTGCGGCACGGGCGCTTGACGGGCGAGTTCCGCCCGGCCGAGGTCACCGTCGGCCAACTGACAGCCGCCGTAGGAGGTCTCGCGTGAGGCTCAAGTCCATCGCTCAGAGTCTTCGTCCACAGAGGGCGGGCGTCGTCTATGCGCTTGTGATCCTCGTCATGGCTCTGGTGGTCGCGACCTCGGTTCGCCACCAGCCCGGCTATCTCTCCGTGGTCAACATCTCCAACATTCTCGGCCAGGCGGCACCTGACGCGATTCTCGCGGTCTTCATGACCGTGGTGTTGATCTCTGGAAATTTCGACCTCTCGGTGGCTTCCGTTGCCGCGCTGTCGGGGGCCCTGGCACTGAAGACGATCGACGCGATCGGTACCGCACCTGCCGTCGGAATCGCATTGGGCGTCGGTATCGCGGTCGGGCTAGCGAACGCCGTGCTGGTGCAAAAAGTCGGCATTAACGCGTTCATCGTCACCCTCGGCAGCATGACCGCGATCAGGGGGCTGGTGCTCATCGCCTTGAATGGCGAAAGCGTCACCGCGCAGTCCCAGTCGTTGACGACCCTCGACAACACGATCCTCAAGGTTCCTGTCGCCGTGGCCCTCGTCATCGGACTCGGCCTGGCGGCCGCCGCCGTCGTGCGGTTCAGGAAAGCCAGCTCGAGCGAATCGCCTCCCTTGGACGGTTACTTCGTCGCTCTCGTGGCCGGAGCCTTGATCTGCCTGATCGTGCCGATCGCCGTGCCGGCGATGCTTCGACAGTCACTGCCGGTCTGGCTCATGATTTGGATCGGTGTCGCAGTCAGTGTCGGCCTACGCTTTCTTGTGGTCGGCCGCAACCTCTACGCGGTGGGCAGCAACGCCGAGGCCGCCCGGCTGTCAGGGATCAGCGTTAGCTGGTACAAGATGGCGCCGTTCGTCATGTCGGCCGTGGCGGCGGCAGGCGTGGGCCTGGTCTATGCCGGTCGGTTCAACTCTCTCGATCCCAACGCACTGACGGGCGAGGAGCTGACGGTCATTGCCGCGGCAATCCTTGGTGGAACATCGCTCTTCGGTGGCTCCGGCTTCGTCGGCAAGTCGGTGCTCGGCACGGTCATCCTCTTCACCCTGTCGAACGGTTTCAACGTCCTCAATCTCGGGTCGAACTACCAGTACGTCGTCCAAGGAGCGGTGCTGATCGCCGCGTCGGCCGTGTACATGGTGGCGGCGAAGTCGCCGTCGCGCAAGGGTGCTGCGCCCTCGCCGTCGTCGACTGTCGCGGTGGACCAGGCCGTCGAGCAGCGGGAATCCGTCGATGTCCATGGTTGACACGAGCGTGATGGTCGAGCGCAACGTATGGATCGCGATGCGCGACGGCGTGCGTTTGCAGGCCGACGTGTGGCGACCGACGGGTGCTGGTCGGTTTCCCGCGCTGTTGCAGCGTACGCCGTACAACCGCGGTGACTCCTTCGCTGTCGTCGTCAACGCCGGGATCGAGCCGTTACGGGCGGTCGAGCAGGGATTCGTGGTCGTCGTCCAGGACACCCGTGGACGGTTCGGCTCGGAGGGCAGCTTCGACCCGTTCGTGCACGAGGCCCTCGATGGTTACGACACCATCGAGTGGCTCGCGGCGCAGCCGTACTGCGACGGCAACGTCGGAATGTACGGCGCTTCCTATTACGGCGCGACCCAGCTGCTCGCCGCGTCGGCCCGCCCCCCCGCGTTGAAGGCGATCGCCCCGAAAGCCACCGCCTCCGACTACCACGACCACTGGACGTACCAGGGTGGGGCTCTCCAGCTTGGCTTCGCGATGTACTGGGCGCTCGGACTTGCCGGCACCGAACTCGATCGTCGAGAGGCCGCCGGCGAGGAACTTGGTGCGATCCGCGCGCAGCTGCGGGTGTTGCTCGCCGACCCGTGGTCGGCCTTCGGACGGCGCCCACTCGCTGATATCGCACCGCTGGACGAACTGCTGCCGGCGTGGCGCGACTGGCTCGACCACCCGACTCGCGACGACTTCTGGCAAACGATCAGCGTCACCCAGCAGCAGGAATTGGACGTGCCTGCGCTGCACATCGGCGGCTGGTTCGACCTATTCCTGCGTGGGACCCTCGCAACTTATGAGGAGATGTCGCGGGGCCCCAACTGTCAACAGCGTCTGATCGTCGGGCCGTGGGCGCACGCCGTCGAGTACGACGCGCTGGGGGAGGTGGAGTTCGGCGACTTGGCTGGCGCGGCCGCTCTCGACATGACCAGGGTGCACCTCGACTGGTTCTCGCAGATCCTCAAGTCGGACGCCGGCGCCGCCGACGCCGCCCCGGTGCGAGTCTTCGTGATGGCTGCCAACGTCTGGCGTGACGAAGCGCAATGGCCGCCCGCTCGAGCGGCTGCAACCAGCATGTATCTGGCCGGAGATCGGACAGAGGACGGGTTCGTCGGGAGCCTGCAACACCAACCTCCCCTTCTTGGAGCCGAATCGGTCACCTTCAGCTTCGATCCGGCGGATCCGGTGCCCACCGTGGGGGGAGCGACGTTTCTGCCGGGGGCCTATGTGGGATTGCATGCCGGCCCACGAGACCAGCGTGGCGTGGAAGGCCGGTCCGACGTCCTCTGCTACGAGTCGGAAGCTTTCACGGCGGATCTCGAGATCGCCGGCCCGGTTGCGCTGGTGCTGCACGCCTGTACGTCTGCAGCCGACACCGACTGGACGGCCAAGCTCGTCGACGTGCACCCGGACGGTCGTGCGCTGAACATCTGTGACGGGATCGTGAGGGCGCGCTATCGACAGGGCACGGGGAGCCCGATCCCGGTCGAGCCCGACCAGCCGTTCGAATACCGGATCGACCTGGGTGCGACCTGCATCGTCATCTTCGCCGGACATGCATTGCGGCTCGAGGTGTCGAGCTCCAACTTCCCCCGCTTCGACGTCAACCCGAATCACGGCGGGGATATCGCGACCGCCGAGAAGAACGACCTCGTCATCGCCCAGCAGACGGTCCTGCACAGTGGCGCATATCCGTCGCGCCTGGAACTGTTCGTGATCCCGGGGCCCGAGCCTGGATAGGACAAGGCGCGATCAGCACCCACCACCGGTTCAACATTTGAAAGCCGAGGAACACCCCGATGGCTCGAATTGCAAGGGCCGAGCTCAGGCTCGTCGATCTCAAGCCGCTGGTCCCGCGCACGGACGCGATCCAGTCCTTCGTAAGTCAAGAGACGCCCATTCTGACCTTGACCGATGAGGACGGCGCCAGCGGCACGGGCTACACGTACACGATCGGCAACGGTGGTAGCGCGATCACAGCACTGCTGCGTGATCACCTGCTTCCGCTCGTCATCGGGATGGAAGCCGAGGACATCGAGCGCAACTGGCGCAGCCTCTTGTTCAGCATGCATGCCCTTGCGGTCGGGCCCGTCAGCTGTCTCGCGCTGGCGGCGATCGACACGGCGCTGTGGGATCTCCGCTGTGTCCGAGCGCGACTGCCTTTGCACAAGGCGGTCGGCGGAGCGCACCCCAGTCGGCCCGTCTATACGACAGAAGGGGGCTGGCTGCACCTGTCGGTCGACGAGCTCGTCGCCGACGCCACCGAGATGCAAGCGCGTGGGTTCCTCGGCGCCAAAGTGAAGATCGGCAAGGCGTTACGCACCGACGACGTCGAGCGGCTCGCCGCGATTCGCGAAGCCGTCGGAGTCGGGTTCGAGCTGATGGTCGACGCCAATCAGGGCCTGCGCCTCGACGAGGCCCAGCGACGTGCCCAGCTCTTCGTCGATCTCGATCTCGCCTGGATCGAGGAGCCGCTCCCCGCCGACGACATCGGCGCCCACCGTAAGCTGATGGCGATCTCGTCCGTGCCGATCGCAGTCGGTGAGTCGCTGTACAGCCTCAGCCAGTTCAAGGAGTACATGCAGGCCGACGCCTGCTCCGTCGTGCAGGTCGACGTCGCGCGCATCGGCGGCATCACCCCGTGGTTGAAGGTCGCGCACCTTGCCGATGCCTACAACCTGCCGGTGGCCCCACACTTTCTAATGGAGCTCCATGTGTCACTGGCGTGCGGCGTACCGAACGGCCAGTGGGTGGAGTACATCCCACAGCTCGAGTCGATCACGTCGACCCAGCTCGAGGTCGTCGACGGGTACGCCTTCCCGTCCGCACGGCCAGGTCTGGGCATCGACTGGGATTGGGATGCCATCGCCTCACAGGAGTCGAAAGCGCACTCGCTGACCGTCATCTGAGGAGGCGTCGGTGTGTCCCAGCTTGGCGCGTCGCACCTAGGCTGCTCGCCGATGCCGGGATGCAGGAGAGGCGATGGCCGCTGAGATAGCGCACGAGCCGCGTCCGAGAATCGGTCTTCTCTGGCGCGGGGAGCGAGACCAGGATCCCTTCTCGACGGTCGGAGCAGGGCGACTCGAGCCGCTGATGACTGCGCTCCGCCATCGCGACGTCGAAGTCGAAGCGGTCGTCTATCAAGACGACGCACTCGACAGTGTCCGCGGTCAGCTGATGGGACTCGATGGCCTCTTGGTATGGGTCAACCCGATCCAGGACGGCGCCAATCGCACACACCTCGACGCCCTGCTCCGCGAGGTGGGCTCCGGAGGGGTGTGGATCTCGGCTCATCCCGACGTGATCCTCGCGCTCGGCACGAAAGAAGTCATCTTCCAGACTCGCGACGTCGGTTGGGGCACCGACACCGACCTCTATCGCGACGCCGGCGAGCTCCGCTCGCGTTTCCCCCGTGCCCTGGCCAAGGAGGGGATCCGGGTCCTCAAGCAGGCGAGGGGAAACGGCGGAAACGGGGTCTGGAAGGTCGAGCTCGTCGAGTCCGTGATCGGTCCGGACTTGCCGAGCCTCGACGCCATGGTCCGGGTGCAGCACGCTTTCGAGCGAGCTGAAACAAATCCCGAGCAGCTCCGTCTCGGGGACCTCTTCGAGCGCTGTAACGAGTACTTCGCCTGGTCGGGATGCTTGGTCGACCAGGCCTTCCAGGAGCGCCTCGCCGACGGTCTGGTGCGCTGCTACTTCGTACACGACGAGGTCGTCGGCTTCTGTCACCAGTGGCCGAAGGGTCTCCTCGAACCGTCCTCCGAAGCTGCGCTGCAAGTCCCGCCGGTTTCGGAGTTCGAGGGCCCGGACACCCCCCGATACCGCCGGCTGAGGCGGTCCGTGGAGCACGAGTGGGTCCCGCGGATGAAGTCCGTGCTCGGTCTCGACACCTTCGCGCTCCCCGCTATCTGGGACGCTGACTTTCTCTACGGCCCGAAGACGGAGACGGGGGAGGACACCTACGTCCTCTGCGAGATCAACGTCAGCGCGGTCTGGCCCTTCCCGGACCAAGCGGTCGAAAGGCTGGCCGACGCCGCCGTCGCCCGGACGCGTCATTCGCGCGGTTCATCTCCGACGGTCAGCTCGTAGAATGCGATCGCGGCGGCGGTCGCCACGTTGAGCGAGTCGACGCCCGTCGCCATCGGGACGGTCACGACCTGATCCGCGACCGCCAGCGCGGCGGCGGACAAGCCGTCGCCTTCGGCGCCGACGAGCAGCGCCACCGGGCGCTCCCCCGCTCGACGGGCCAGTCCCCGCAGACCGCCGGGCGATCCTGCGTTGATGCCAGCCGTGCGCTCGGGATGGGGCGAGAGCGCGACGACGAGGATCCCGTCCTCGCGCAGCTCCTCGAGCGCGTCGGGCCACGGGGCGAGCCGGCCGAAGGGCACCGTCAGCACGTGTCCTAACGAGACGCGCACCGACCGGCGGTAGAGGGGATCCGCGGACGTCGGGTCGAGGAGAACCGCCGCGACCCCGAAGGCGGCAGCGTTGCGGAACAGAGACCCGAGGTTCTCGTGGTCGTTCACGCCTTCGAGCACCACGAACAGAGCTGCGGAGCCCCGCATTTTGTGTGCGAGCGCGTCGCCGACGATCCTCCGGCCGTCGATCGCCGCCGGCCGCCGGGCGATCGCGACCACACCACGGTGGAGCGGAAAACCGACGGTCGCCGCCAGCATGTCCCGGTCGGCCACGTAGACGGGAGCGCCGACGGCCCGCACGCCGACCACGAGGTCCTGCGAGCTCGCCACCTTGTGGTCGTCGACGAGAAGGGAGCAGACCACGTACGGCGAGGCGAGGAGCTGGCGCACGGCGAGGCGGCTCTCCACCACGAAGATCGCCTCGTCCTCTCCGCGTAGCTTGCGTAGCTCCGGGTCTTTGAGGTTTCGGTACCCGACGAGCCGAGGATCGTCGGGGTCCTCGATCCGGACCAGCGGACCGCTGGCCGGGCCGGCCACGAGTCAGGCCGGCAGCACTGCTTCGATGGCCGCCACCACGTCCGGTGACTCCGGCTCGACGCGTGGGCGGAAGCGTCGCACGATCTCGCCGTCGGGTGCGATGAGGAACTTCTCGAAGTTCCACTGGATATCGCCCGCCTCGCCCTCGGCATCGGGGACGGCGGTGAGCTCGCCGTAGAGGGGATGGCGTGCGGGCCCGTTCACGTCGACCTTCTCGGTCATCGGGAACGTGACGCCGTAGGTCGACGAGCAGAAGGTCTGGATCTCCTCCGGACTGCCGGGCTCCTGCTCACCGAACTGATTGGACGGGACACCGAGAACGGTGAAGCCGCGATCCTCGAAGCGCTCTTGCAGGTGTTCGAGCCCGGCGTACTGCGGTGTGAGCCCGCACTTCGATGCGACGTTCACGACGAGGACGGCCTTGCCGCGGTAGGCACCGAGGTCGAGGGCGGATCCGTCGAGGGCTGCGATGCTGCGCTCATAGATCGACATGAGTCCAGCCTAGGGAGGTGAAGCCCGAGGCCGGGCACCTTCGCCGAGCAGAGGGCAGAATGCAGGTCATCTCTCGCGCTCGGCGCATCTGGAGTGCCCATGAGGACCTTCCTGACAGAGTTCCGTCAGACCCTCGTTCCGGACATGCGGGGCAAGCAAGGGCCACTCCCCCTGTTGCTCGTGGCGATGACGCTCGTCACGGGCCTTGTCGATGCTTTCAGCTACCTGCTCCTCGGTCACGTGTTCGTCGCCAACATGACGGGCAACGTCGTCCTCCTCGGCTTCGCCTTGGTCGGCGCCCCGGGATTCTCGATCGCCGCTTCCGCAGTAGCTATAGCGTCGTTCGGCCTCGGCGCCCTGGTAGGTGGGCGCATCGCAACACTGATCGGCAGCGACCGCGGCCGTCTGCTCAGCACGGCTGCCGGTATGCAGGTCGTCCTCTTTGCCACCTCGGTCGTCCTTGCCGCACTCAGCGGCCACCCGATCGCGGCGGCGTATCGCTATCCCCTTATCGTCGTTCTCGCCCTCTCGATGGGCATCCAGAACGCTGCAGCCCGCAAGCTCGCGGTACCCGACCTCACCACCACCGTGCTCACCTTGACCATCACCGGCATCGCCGCCGACAGCGCCCTCGCGGGCGGCAAGGGCTCGAAGGCCGGCCGTCGAGTGATCGCCGTTGCCGCGATGCTCGTCGGCGCCATCGTCGGTGGCGCGCTCGTCATCAACGCCCCGATCTTCTATCCGCTCCTCATCGCCCTGATCGTCACCGGGGCCGTCGCGGTCGCAACCGCGATGCTCGGAAGAGGACGACCAGCCTGGGTACAGCCCGAGCAGTGACGACATACTCGGTCTTCAGAGATTGCTCTCACCCGGCCACCGGACGTCGTTCAGCTCAGGATTGGTCCACAGCGCCAGGGCGAGCTCGGCAGGCGTCGGATGGTTCTCGAAGGCAGCGACCGACACGCGGGGCCCGACGGCATACGAGCAGATGGCATAGTCCCGCCGAACGGCGCAGATGACCACCACCTCGTAGGTGATTGACTGACCGTTTGCGCTGTTGGGCGTCGTCGCGAAGGCCTCGCCGTAGGCGGGCTCGTAGCCGATGGTCGGCCCGGGAACCACGTAGTCCGGGACCGCGTTGGGTGCGTTCGTCTGCTGCAGCCGGGTGACCAGCTCCGCCGCACTGTGCCCGTTCGCCTGCAGGCCGGTGATGGCGAGTACGCCGTTCTCGACCGGGGCCGAAGCATTCGTGAAGGTGAGCTGCAGCTCGTCGGCGGTCGCTCTCGCCGTGGTGGACGGGGCGCGTTGTGGCAAGAGCGCGGCGGCGGGGAACCATTGGTCGGTCCAGCCCTCTGTGCTTCGGTAGACGTGCCCCTGGCGGAGAGGGATGGGTCCGAAGGGGCTGAAGCAGCTCAGCGCGGTGCACGGCTCGGGCGGCGTCGAGGGGAGCGCGACGGCCAGGCCGACGAGGAGACCGCACAGCGCGGCGAGACCGCCGAGCAATAAGAGGGCCAGCTGATAGGGGCCGAGCCCGCGCGTGGCGATCACCTGAGCGCGTGTGGCCTCGGGGAACGCTGCCGTCGGCGGCGCCCTCGTGTCGAGGTCGCCCGCTCCCGCCGCGACCGCACGCCGGTGAGGGGACGCGGCAGTGTCGCCGGCGACGAGGTGGCGCTTAGGGGTACGCGAGCCGAGAAGGGGAAGGGGCAGCAGAGCGGTCGCCCGCTCGGCGACACCACAGGACGGGCAGTACGGCATCGCCGGGACGAGGCGGAGGCAGTTCGGGCAGGCGCGGGCCGCGCCGGTGCGAGCGTCGCCCCCCTCACGGAGAAGGACCTGATGAAGGCCGAATCGGAGCGCGATGAGTACCAGCCCGGCAGCGACGAGGTGGATGACGAGTAGGAATGCGTCCGAGAGGCGGGCATCGTCCGCGAAGCCGAGCCCGATCTGGATGGCGAGCGCTCCAGCGAGCGCCACGATCGGTGACCCGATCCACGCGACGCCGGCTCTGGATGCACCGCCGTGCCGGGCCCAGAGGGACGCGGCGACGAAGCCGGTGGTCGCCGCGGCGACAAGTGGCACGCTGCCCCCCCGGACGACGGCCTGGGTGAGGATCGTGAGCACGGATCCGTGGGCAAGGTTGCCATCGCGTAGACGCGACGACAGCTCTGTGAGGGTGGCCGCGAGCGTGAACCCGAGAGCCCCCGTCACTCCCGCGCCGAAGCCGTCGAGCGCCTCGGTCCGGTCGGGACGGCGGAGACGCAGCACGGCGACGGGGACGATCATGAGGAGCTGACCGACCGCTGGGCCGAGCACGGCCGACTCGAGGGTGCTGCTGTTCGTGAGCGACGGTGACAGCGACGGGACGAGCGCGTCCGAGACGATCGGGCCGACCAAGAGGGCCCAGCCGACGCCGAGCCCTGCGCCGGCGACGAGGACGAGTGCGCTGGGGACGAGAAACCGTCGTTCGTGCGGGTCGATCTCGAGCGTGTAGAGCAGGAAGAGCAGTGGGACCGACAGGGCGCTCACCGCGATCACGGCAGCTTCGAGCCGAGCGGCGGCGAGCGCGATCAGTAGCACGGCGGCGAGGCCGAAGGCCGTCTGGAACGGCGCTCGTGATCTTCTACCCAGTTGGGGAAGAAGCGAGGTGACGACGGAAACCCGAAGGACGCGTTCGTCCGGGAACGCGGAGTAAGCGTGTGCCCGCCGCGAGCCTCTACGCCGGTCAGGATCCTCGAGGTGGGCGCCGCAGTTGCCGCAGAAGGCGGCGTCGGGCACGACCTCGTCGCAGTGCGGGCACGTCGTCTCGGGAAGCGGTGCCGTGTCGTGCTCGTCGGTGGCGGTCATCGGTTCACGAACGCCCGGGGATCGCAGCGAGGTCGCGGGCGAGGTTCCAGACCCGGGCAGTGCCGAGGCCGGTCACCATGTCGTAGCCGACTCCCGCGAGGTAGACGTCGTTCGCCCCGAGTGTGACGTCGTGGAATGTCGGGAACGCGGGCGTGGCCCGAGCAAGTCGGTAGAGGAGCGGGTTGAGAAAGCCCGCCGGTGGCTGACCGCGGGATCCGAGGTACTGGTCGACGAGGGCCATGAAGGCGGCCCATAGTGGCGTCGCCAGCGAGGTGCCGCCATCAGCCAGCCACTTGCCGTTCACGCGGACTGCGGCGCCGGTGCTCGGGTCGGCGTCCGCCGAGACGTCGGGGACTTCCCGACACGTCGCTCCGGTCGGCAGACCACAGATGGCTCCGTCCGAGTAAGGGCCGACCACGCCGGGGGCCTGCTGCCACGCGGGCCGGGCGAAGATCGAGGACTGGCCGCCCGTCGAGCCCAGGGAGAGCATGGGCTCGGTCCAGCTCGTCTCCAGCAAATAGCGGCCTGACGTGCTGAGGTCGAGGGCAGTCCCACCGACGCTTGTCACGTGAGGGAGGTCCCCCGGAAAGGAGATCCCGACGGCGGGGATCTCTGGGACCTTGTCGTGGATACCGAGACATTCGAGGCCAGCGGAATCGCCGCTGGCGGCGAATACCGTGGTCCCGGACTGCTCGGCGTGCTTCACTGCGCCGTCGACCGCGCGCAGGTCAGTCGGCGAGAAGAGGTACTCGCACTGGCCGAGGCTGACGCTCCAGATAGCCCCGGGGTAGCGGGTGGCGACTGTTGAGAACGCCTGCTCGAACTGCCCGGCCGCGGAGGCGCCGGATCTTGCGAAGGACTCGAGGTTGACATACACGAGCCGGGCATCGGGCGCGATGGCGTGAGCCACTTCGATGTCCATGTCGCTCTCGCCTTCGACCGGCAGCCGGAGTCCGCCGATGTGCGTCAGCGGGTCTGGAAGCGCCGGCAGCCCGAAGTGGGCGTCGTAGGTCGCGAGATCCTTCGCCGAGTAGCCGTCCACCTCGAAAAAGACGATGGTTTCGCCTTGCCCGAAGTCGCCGAGATTCCACAGCGGCCGGGCGTCGTAGGAGTCGACGAAGCCTGCCGGCGCGAGCCCGACGATCGGGATCGGGATCGTCTCGAGATGCTCGTGGC
>JAODBO010000152.1 GCA_025464005.1 Acidimicrobiaceae bacterium
GGCATCCTGCCGCCGGCGGGCCGTGGAGCCACCCCGAGTCCCAGCAAGAGCACGAGCAGTTCCAGGCCCCAGAGTTCGGCGCCCACCACGTCGACGACCCTCGCCGTCGGCTCCGGTTCCGGGGCGCCCGTGTTAGCGAGCCTCGCGCCATCCACAGGCCATCCCGGTCAGCAGATCACGATCCTTGGCACCGGCTTCTTCAGTACCAACGGCACGATCGTCGTCACGTTCGGGGGCGTCGTCGTGCCGACGCGCTGTCCGACCGAGCAGCGCTGCGTCGTCACCGTTCCGCCCCCGCCCCGTGGCGCGACCTCGGTGGCGGTACAGCTACGGACGAGCACAGGGACATCGAATGCCCGGACCTTCTCGTACGACTGAGCACGTGGCGCGCGCGGCGCGCTGAGCTGATGGGCAAGTTGGGTCGAGTCATCCGAGTTGCGCCGCTCCCCAGACCTGTGCGCCCAACTGGACGGCCTCCCACCGACTACCGAGCGGAGGCCGTAGGACAAGGTCGAGGTCGCTCATGGCATCGGTCTCGGCAACTTGAGGAACTCCCCGCGTCGGGCTCTTCGGCGTCTCGTCCACTCGGTGTCTCCACAGGTGCGCCGGTTACTTTGCGCCATCAATATTCGACAGCCTGTCATCCGGCCTCGGGATCCGCGCGGCTCTTAAGGCTTGCTCGCCGAGGCGCGGGCGGAGAGGGAGCGATCCGAATCGAAGGTCTCGGCGCGAGGCGGACTACCGGAAGGATCGCACCTGCGGCCGCGGTCGCTGCATTCGCGGCTATTGCCATTGTCGCGTACTGGCCGGTAGAGCCGCTCAGCTCCTCACAACTCCTGGGCTGCGCGTGTGGCGATCAGGTCCAGGAAGCGTGGTTCCTCGCATGGGCTGCCCATGGGCTGACCCACGGCGTGAACCCGTTCTTCACGTCGGCCCTCAACTACCCCTACGGGGTGAACCTCGCCGACAACACCTCGATGCCGCTGCTCGGACTTCTCGCAGCGCCCGTCACGCTGCTGCATGGGCCAGTCGCCGCGTACAACGTGATGATGCGGCTCGGCTTCGCGGCCTCCGCGACGTCGATGATGTTCGTCACGCGGCGTTTCATCAAGCGCTGGTTGCCGGCGTTCCTTGCCGGACTGCTCTACGGCTTTTCGCCGTACATGGTAGGCGAGGGGAACGGCCACCTGTTCCTGGTGTTCGTCCCGCTACCGCCGCTTATCCTCTTGGCGGTCTACGAGCTCTGCCTTGCCGATCGATCGAGGCTGCGCCGCAGGGGAATGGTGCTAGGCGCTCTTGCGACCGCGCAGTACTTCATCTCTGTCGAGGTCCTGGTTACCACCGGGCTCTGTTGCGCGGTCGGTCTCGCGTTCGCCGCTGTCACCCGTCCCTCGGCCGCGCGCGCCCGCGTCGTGCCGGTCGCCACCGGATTTGGCTGGGCACTCGCCGTGTTCGTGCCGCTGGTGTCGTACCCGCTCTACTACTACCTGGCCGGTCCTCAGCACGTCGTCGGTCCTCCTCAGTCGGTAGCGGCGCTCGCCCCGTATCGGGCGGACTTGTTCAGCCCGATCGTGCCGACGGTGGAGCAGCGGCTCGCCCCGAAGGACCTCGCCGCGCTCGGCACGAGCTACGCAGCGGGCAACGTGGGCGAGAACGGCAGTTACCTCGGAATCCCCCTCGTGCTCGTGCTGCTCGCCGCGATCGCTCGATTCCGGCGCGAGCGGATCGTGGTGATCGCGGCAGCGGTCGGCCTCTGCTCCTACGTGCTCGCCCTCGGCACCCCGCTGACGATCGACAACCACGCGACCAGCATCCCGATGCCGTTCGAACTGCTGACGAAGGTGCCGCTGTTCGCCGGGATGCTCGCCGCCCGCTTCGCCCTCTACGTCCAGCTATGCGCCGCGTTCGTCCTCGCAATAGCCGTCGACCGGATGCTTTCCGGAGGATCTGACGGCCAGCGCGGCACGCGCCGGAAGGTGGCCATCGGCACCCTCGCGATCGCCGCGTTGGTGCCGCTCATCCCGCACTTTGCCTACCCGTCCCACCCCATCGACGTTCCGGCGTACTTCACCTTGGGGCTCGATCGAGCCATTCCTACCGATAGCTCCGTGCTCACGTACCCGTACGACGTTTCGCCCGCCAACGAGGGCATGCTCTGGCAGGCGATCTCCGACTTTCGCTTCGAGATCGTCGGGGGCGAGGCGACGCGCCCCGGCCCGGACGGCACCGGCACAAGTGGGGTCTATCCGCTGTCGCCGACCGAGCTGCAGAACCTCTTCCTCTACGGCCTCGAGGGGAGCGCGTCGTCTACCCCCGCGCCGCCCATCACCGGGCTCGGCCTCGAGCGGGTCCGGGAGTTCTTCACCCGCTGGCACATCGAGACGGTGGTGGTCGACCCGATCGGCGCCGATCCGAGCCTGGTCGTCCACTACCTGACGGTCGCACTCCGGCGGCCGCCGACCAAAATCGGCGGCATCGACGTCTGGTACAGCGTCAGTCGCGGGTGACCGTCCTGCGCGGCTCTCTGCCGATCACCAGGACGGGTCGAAGGACCCTCGCTGACCGAGTTGAGCTAACGGCTCGAGTTCGCTCCCGCCGGGTCCGACGGTGCCCGGGCCTACTTCTTCTTCGCGTTGTGCTTTTTCGGTGCGACGTACTCGTGCACCGACAGCGTCGTCACGCTCGTCGTGCCACCCGTGACCGTGACCGTGACGACCACGGCGAGGCGGTGCGACGTAGCAGCGAGCAGCGGGCCGTGCGCGATGCCTCGCAGCGGGATGCGCACGACGGAGGTCGTGTTGGCGCCGAGCGAGTAGTGAAGCGTGGCGATCGTCTCGACGCGGACGACGCGGCGCACGACGACCCGGATGCGCTTGTGGTGGCGGACGGTCACCACGTGGCGGGTGCGATGGATCGTCGTGATGCGCGCGGTGACCGTGATCGTCCCGGTACAGGCGGCAGCGGTGCACGTGAGTGAGATCGGGGCGACGAAGCCTCTCGCGAGGCCGATCGACACTGCCGAGATCACTGGAACGGGCGCCGGAGCGACAGTCAAGCTGGAGACCCCGGACGTTGTAGCTGCGTAGCCGAAGTCGCCGGAGTAGCTCGCCGCGATGGAGTGAGTTCCCGCGCCGAGACTCGAAGCTTGCACCGTGCACGAGGCCGAACCCGTGCTGCTTAGCGCTAGGGAGGTGCAGCCAGCGATCGCGCCGGAGCCGTTGTCGAAGGTCACGGTCCCGGTCGGCTGGCCGTCCGCGCCGGCGACGCTCGCGGCGAGGCTGACCGATCCGGACAGCGGCGAGCTCGGGCTGCCGAGCGCGAGCGTCACCGTCGGTGTGACGAGCGGGAAGGAGACGGTGTCGAGAAGCCCGGCGAACGACGACGCGCCGGACTCGTAGCGGCCGGACGAGACGCAGGTCGCGGCGGGCTGGCAGGCGACCCAATACAGGAAGGCGTTCGGGGTCGCGTAGACATTGGAGGGCATCGGTGCCCCGGCAGCGCTCCAGGAGCTCCCCGAGCCCGTGAGGGCGAGAGGGAGCAAGTTGTTCGAGGTGTCGCTGTACTGCCCGACAGCCGTGCAGCTACCGCCCGCGGTGCACGCGATGGAGTTGAGATAGGCGTTCGCGGTAGACGGGCCGGCGGCTCCGCTCGGAACCGGCCCGGCCATCGCCGTCCACGACGTGCCCGAGCCGGTGAGCAGCAGGGGTTCCTGGTTGTTCGTCGTGTCGACGAAATAGCTGCCTACCGCCGTACAGGTGCTGCCGGTGCAGGCGACGTCGTTGAGGGTTGCTTCGGTTCCCGAGCTCACGGCGGCGCCAGCGGGAAGGGGAGCCTCGGTGGCGGAGAACGACGTGCCCGAGCCCGAGACGACCACGCCCTGCTGGACGCTCGAGGCGTCGCTGTAGATGCCGACCGACACGCACGGCCCCGTCCCACAAGCGACGCCGTCGAGCGAGGCGTAGGTGATGGTGCTGCCGTGCGGCGGTACCGGAGCGGCCGACGCAGCCCACGACGACCCCGATCCGGTCTCAATGAGACCGGCGTAGTTGCCCGTGTTGTCGATGTAGACGCCGACTGCCATGCAGGAGGACGAGCAAGCCACGTATTTGAGGTAGCCGACGTAGGGAGAGTTCGCATTGGCGGGCAATGATGGCGCTGTCGCCGTCCAGGAGGTGCCGGACCCGCTGAGCACGAGTGGAACGTCGCCGCCGCTCGTGTGGAAGTTGCCGACTGCGGTGCACGTGGAGGACGAGCATGCGACCCCCTGCAGTTGACCCTCGTTTGAGCCACTAGCGATCGCTCCAGCGGGGAGCGGCGCGATCCTGTCGGTCCACGACGTCCCCGATCCGGTCACGAGCAGCGCCTGGGTAATGCCGCCCGAGTCGACGATCGTGCCGACACCCACGCAGCTCGTCGCCGACGCGCACGCCACCTGCCAGATCGCGGGTGAGCCGTTGTTTTGCTGTGTGGCCGTCCCTGCGCCGGCCGGAAGGCCGATGGCAACCGATGTCCAGGTCTTTCCCGACAGGACGTCGATCGCGATTGCGCTGTTAGTGGCGTTGTAGCCGATCGACACACACGAGCCGTTCGCGCCGCAGGCGACGGGGTCGTTCGACGTCGTACCGGAAGCCGCGGAGAAAGTCGTCGACGCGCTCGCCGACGTCGCAGCGACGCTGCTCGCAATCAGGGCGCCCCCAGACGATCCGGAGACGAGGAGGAGGGCCATCACGGTGGTGCGC
>JAODBO010000088.1 GCA_025464005.1 Acidimicrobiaceae bacterium
TGCGACAATCTGCGTCGACGACGGAGGGGGCGATGGCCGAATACCTGATCGTGGCGGGTCTCTCGGGGGCTGGGCGCTCGAGCGCCGCGGCGACGTTCGAGGACCTCGGTTGGTTCGTCATCGACAATCTCCCGCCGGCGCTCATCGGCAAGATCTCGGAGCTCGCGTCGCGGCCGAGCTCCGATCTCGACCGCTTCTGCTTCGTCGTGGGACGCGGCGGCGCCGAGTCCGTCCACGAGCTCTCCCCGGCGGTCACGATGCTGCGCTCGAGCGGCGCCCGGGTCCGGGTGCTCTTCCTCGACGCCGCCGACGAGGTGCTCGTGCGCCGCTTCGAAGGGACGCGTCGCCGCCATCCGGTCGAGGCCGAGGGCGTGCTCGACGCGATCGTCAGCGAGCGCCGGCTGCTGCAGGCGATACGCGACGACGCCGACATCGTGCTCGACACCACGGAGCTCAACGTGAACGAGCTGCGCAGCCGGCTCGTCGACCTGTTCGCCGGGTCCGAGGCGGAGGGCGCGATGTCGACCGCCATCGTCTCGTTCGGCTACAAGCACGGGATCCCGCTCGACGTCGACCTCGTGCTCGATTGCAGGTTCCTGCCGAACCCGCACTGGGTCGAGGGCCTGCGCGAGCACACCGGGCTCGACGACGACGTGCGCGACTACGTGCTCAGCCGCCCGGAGGCGGGGGAGTTCCTCGACAAGCTCGACGACCTGCTCGCGTTCCTGCTTCCCGCATACGCGCGGGAGGGCAAGTCCTATCTGTCGGTCGCCATCGGCTGCACCGGCGGTCGGCACCGGTCCGTGACGATCGCGGAGGAGCTCGCCCGCCGTATCCGCAAGTACGGCTTCGACCCCACCGTCCACCACCGGGACATCGGCCGATGATCGCCGCCGTCGAGATGCTCGGCCGGTGACCTCGCCGAAGCGGCGGGTCGGCCGGTGACCTCGTCCGACGGGAGAGGCGGCCCGTGAACCCAGCCGGACCGTCCGTCGTCGCCATCGGGGGCGGCCACGGCCTGGCGGCGAGCCTCGGGGCGATTCGCCGCTACGCCCGTGAGGTCACCGCGGTCGTGTCGGTGGCAGACGACGGCGGCTCGAGCGGCCGGCTGCGTGAGCTGCTCGGGATCCCGGCCCCGGGCGACCTGCGCCGGTGCCTCGGCGCGCTCCTGCCCTCACCGTCGCCGCTCGGGCGCGCCCTCGAGCACCGCTTCGTCGGTGGCGGCGAGCTCGACGGTCACGCCTTCGGCAACCTTTTGATCGCGGCGCTCGCCGCCACCTCCGGCGACTTCGTCGCGGGGGTGAGGGAGGCGTGCCGGCTGCTCGGCACGGTCGGCTCCGTGCTCCCGGCCACGACCGCCCCGGTCGTACTGAAGGCCGACGTCGCCGGCTCGCAGCTCGAGGGGCAGGTCCGGATCATGGCGACGCCCGGCGTCACCCACATCTCGCTCGTCCCGCCGGACGCCGAGGCGCCCGCGGAGGTCCTCGCCGCGATCGCCGCGGCGGACCAGATCGTCCTCGGGCCGGGCTCGCTCTACACGAGCGTGCTCGCGGCCTGCGCGCCACCGGCGATCGGCGCCGCGATCGCGGCGAGCCGGGCGAGCTGTGTCTATGTCTGCAACCTCCGCGAGCAGGTGCCCGAGACCGCCGGTTACGACGTTGCGGCCCACGTCGCAGCCGTGCACGCCCATGGCGTCGCTCCAGAGTGGGTGATCGCCGATGCCGCTGCGATCGCGGTCGGAGAGGTGCGGCGCGGGCCGCGACTTTGGACCGGGCCGCTGGCGAGCTCCAGCGGCTTCGTGCACGACCACGAGCTCCTCGCGGCGGCGCTCGCCGCGTCGATCTGACCGGCGCGACGAGGCGATCGGACGAAAAAGGTTGCACAATGAGGCGCCGGTGGGCGAGATTGACACGGCCCGGCCCGGGGTTCGGGCACCGAGGGCGCATCCGCGTCCCGAGATGATCAGTCGCAGGGGGTGACGGAATGACCGTGCGCGTCGCGGTGAACGGTTTCGGCAGGATTGGCAGGAACTTCCTCCGGGCGGCACACGCCTCGGCGGTCGACATCGAGATCGTCGCGGTGAACGACCTCGTGACGAGCGAGGCGAACGCCCATCTGCTCCGCTACGACTCGACCCACGGCAGGTTTGCCGCCAAGGTCTTCGTCTCCGAGACGGGTCTCGTGGTGGACGGTGCCGAGATCGCCGTCTTCGCCGAGCGCGACCCGTCCGTGCTGCCGTGGGGTGAGCTCGGGGTCGACGTCGTCATCGAGTCCACGGGCAGGTTCACCAAGCGCGCCGCGGCGGCCGCGCACATAGACGCCGGCGCGAAGCGCGTCGTCGTGTCGGCTCCGTCGGACGACTCGGACGCGACGTTCGTCGTCGGGGTGAACGACGACACGTTCGACCCGGCGCTCCACGTCGTCGTGTCGAACGCGTCCTGTACGACGAACTGCTTCGTCCCGATGGTCAAGGTCCTCGACGACGCCTTCACGGTGCGCCACGGCCTGATGACGACGGTGCACGCGTACACCAACGACCAGGAGCTGCTCGACCTCGCCCGGGACAACATGCGCCGGGCGCGCGCCGCGGCGGTGAACATCGTGCCGACCTCCACGGGAGCGGCCCGTGCGACCGGGCTCGTGCTCCAGGCGATGAAGGGCCGCCTCGACGGGATGTCGCTTCGGGTCCCGGTGCAGGACGGCTCGATCACGGACTTCACCGCCATCGTCGGCGCCGAGGTGGACGTCGAGGGCGTCAACGCCGCCTTCGCGAGCGCCGCCTCGCAGGGACCCCTTGCCCGGGTGCTCGAGTACAGCGACGACCCGCTCGTCTCGACCGACATCGTGGGATCGCCGGCGTCGTGCACCTTCGACTCCGGGCTGACCATGGCGATGGCACTCGGGGACGGCACGACGCTCGTCAAGGCCCTCGGCTGGTACGACAACGAGTGGGGATATGCCAACCGTCTCGTCGACCTGGCCGCCGTGGTCGGAGCCGGCGGGCACGCCCTGCGATGAGCATGCGTCTGCCGCTGCTCGAGGACCTGCCGGACCTCGACGGAAAGCGCGTGTTGCTGCGCGCCGACTTCAACTGCCCGATCGCCGAGGCGCCCGACGGCTCGATCGTCATCACGGACGACTACCGCATCCAGGCGACGATCCCGACGATCGAGTGGTTGCAGGAGCAGGGCGCGAAGATCACGATCTGCACCCACCTCGGCAGGCCCGAGGGCCGGCCGGACCCGAAGCTCGTGCTCGATCCCGTGCGCGCGCGCCTCGCGGAGCTCGCGCCCGGCGTCGAGTTCCAGGAGAACGTGCGCTTCTACCCGGGAGAGGAGGCTAACGACGCGGACTTCGTCGAGCAGCTGATCGCAGGCCAGGACGTCTATGTGAACGACGCCTTCGGCGTCTCGCACCGGGCGCACGCCTCCATCGTCGGTCCTCCCGCCCGTCTGCCCTCGGCGGCCGGCAGACTGCTCGCGCGCGAGGTCGAGGTGCTGTCCGGCCTGCTCGGCGAGCCGGCGAGGCCGTTCGTGGCCGTCGTCGGCGGCGCGAAGATCGCCGACAAGCTGGGCGTGCTGCGCGCGCTCGCCCGCAAGGTGGACGCGCTGATCATCGGCGGGGGGATGAGCTACACGTTCTTGAAGGCTCTCGGCCACGGCGTCGGCGCCAGCTTGTTGGACGAGACCCACCTCGCTTCGTGCACAGCGCTGCTGAGTGATGGCACCGAGCTATTGCTGCCGAGCGACGTCGTCGCGCTCGCGCCCGGCTCGCACATCCACCGCGGCGAGCGCGCGCCGGAGGGCGAATCGACGAGCATCCTCGGGCGCGAGATCCCCGCCGAATGGGAGGCGGTGGACATCGGACCCGAGACCCGCCAGCGTTACGCCGAGACGATCGCGTCCGCGAAGACCGTGCTCTGGAACGGCCCGATGGGGGTGTTCGAGGACGAGCGCTTCGCAGCTGGGACCCTCGCAGTCGCCGAGGCCGTGGCGTCGTGCTCGGGCTTCACCGTGGTCGGTGGAGGCGATTCCGTAGCGGCGATCAACAGCTACGGTCTGGCCGAGAAGATCGACCACATCTCGTCGGGCGGTGGCGCCTCGCTCGAGCTCATCGAGCTCGGCGACCTGCCGGGCCTCGCTGCGCTTCGGGGCGCGCCGAACTTCTCGGCGAGGCACTGACCGGCACCTCGCCGGCAGCGGGAGGAGTCTGGGTGACAGACGGGCGCGTCACGCTCGTGAGTGGTAACTGGAAGATGAACGAGAACCACTTCGAGGCGCTGAAGCTGGTCCAGGAGCTCGCGGCACTGCTGCGGGCATCGGGCGTGCCGAAGGGGCGAGAGGTGAGCATCCACCCGTCGTTCACCTCGCTTCGTACGGTGCAGACCGCCGTCGAGACCGACCATGTACCCGTAGCGCTCGGCGCGCAGAACTGCCATTTCGAGGACCGTGGCGCCTTCACCGGCGAGGTGAGCGCCGAGATGCTTGCCAAGCTCAACGTGAGCTACGTCATCGCCGGCCACTCCGAGCGTCGGACGTACTTCGGCGAGACGGACCTGCTCGTGCGGCGCAAGGTCGACGCAATCCTCGCGCACGGCATGCGGCCGATCGTCTGCGTCGGCGAGACCCTCGACGAGCGAAGCGCCGGCGAGGCCTTCTCGCGGGTCACCCACCAGGTGGCCGAGGTGCTCTCCGGCCGGTCCGGCGAGGTGGTCGGCGGGGTCGTCGTCGCCTACGAGCCGCTCTGGGCGATCGGCACCGGCGAGACGGCGAGCGTCGAGGACGCCGAGCAGATGTGCGCGGCGATCCGCGAGGAGGTCGGGCGCTTCGCGGGTGCGGGCGCTGCCGCCTCGATCCGACTCCAGTACGGGGGGTCGGTGACGCCCGAGACGGCAGGGGCTCTGCTCGACGCGAAGAACGTCGACGGGTTGCTCGTCGGCGGCGCGAGCCTGGACGCCGAGCGCTTCGTCGGGATCGTGCGAGCCCAGGCCTGAGCAGGAGCGCGAGGGCTCGCCGCCCTGGCCAGCTGCTAGCCTGCCTCGGTCGCTCGATGCGCTGGCACGTGCCCGCGTCGCAGTAATTTCGGGAGGTAGTGCCGTGTTAACCGACATCCTCGTGGGGATCGAGGTCGCCGCGTCGGTGGGTCTGATCTTGCTCATCCTGCTCCACAGTGGCCGAGGCGGAGGCCTGTCGGACATGTTCGGCTCGTCGGTCGGATCGGCGGCGGCCGGCTCCACGGTCGCCGAGCGCAACCTCGACCGGCTCACGGTGACCGTGGCGGTCGTCTTCGCGCTCACGTCGGTCATCATCGGGCTGCGGTGGGGCTGAGGGCCCGACCGCTCATCGCCCTCGCGGTCTGTGCCGTCGTCGGTGCGACCCTCGCCGCGACCGTGGCGGGGCCATCGGCCGGACGACAGGCCGCCGGTGCCTCGCAGCCGCCCACGACGACGACGACCACGCTTCCCGGCCAGGGCAGGATCGTCCTCAAGAACGGTGGGTCGGTCACCGTGGCGGTGCCGAGCCTGCCGACGAACTTCAACCCGTCGGTCCCCGCCGGTGCCAACCGCGTCACCCAGATGATCACCGAGCAGGTCTGGCCGCGGGCCTTCACGGTGACCTCGGAGCTCTCGCCCCAGCTGGACAGCGACTTCGTGACCTCCGCGTACCTCACGGCGGTCAACCCCCAGCGGATCGTCTACACGATCGCGAGCGGGGCACGCTGGTCCGACGGCACGCCGATCACCGCGGCGGACTTCGTCTACTTCTGGCACCAGCAGCTCGCGTACGGCCCGCAGCTGCCGGCGAACGACCCGATCTCGGGCTACCAGGACATCAAGTCGGTCGCCGGCTCGAACGGCGGCCGGACGGTGACGGTCGTGTTCGTCCGGCCGTACTCGGACTGGGAGGCGCTGTTCGCCAACCTCGTGCCCGCCCACATCGCCGAGCAGTCGAGCTTCGCCACCGCGTTCGCGGCGGGCAACACGGCGAATCTCGTCTCGGGGGGACCGTTCGAGATCACCAAGGTCGTGCCCGGCGTCGAGGTGGACCTCAGCCGCAACCCGCACTACTGGGGCACGCCGGCCAGGTTGGATCACATCATCTTCAAGGTGGTTCCCGGTGATCGGGCAGTGCTGTCCCAGCTGAGAAGTGGGGGAGTGCAGATCGGCGAGGTCTCGCCCGGCACTGCGGCCGACTCCGTCGTCGCGGCCAGCCCCGGGGTGCTCACGGAGGGTACGAAGCTCAGCCCGGTGGAGTGGCAGCTCGTGTTCAACCTCGCTCGTCCGACACTCGCTCAGCCCGTCGTGCGCGAGGCGCTGAGCAAGGCGATCGACCGCCACGAGATCCTCGCCGATACGGCTGGCCTCGCAGCTCCGAGCACGCCGACCGACGCCAATCGTCTCTACGCGGCCGGCGCACCAGGAAGCCAGGGCAACGACGGCGGCTATGCCCACGCGGACGACGCCGAGGCCGACAACCTCCTCACCCAGCTCGGCTACTCGGTCAGCCCGACGACGGGCATGGTGCAGACCCCGACCGGAGCGCCGCTCGTGCTGACGGTCATCGGCCCGAGCGGCAACCCGATGATCGCCAAGGTCGAAGCGCTGCTCCAGGCTCAGCTGCTGCAGGCCGGGATCGCACTCGAGGTGAAGAACGTCCCGGAGTCCCAGCTGCTCGCGAACGTCCTACCCACCGGCGCGTACGAGATGGCGCTCGCGCCGTATCCGGTGATGTCGTTTGCGTCCGAGACCCAGGCCCTCTACACCGACCCGGTCGGGCCGACGCCGATCAACGTCGCGGCGTCGAGTGCCGCGTCGCCCTCGACGACCATTCCCGGAGCGCTCCCGGGACACCCCCAGGCGACGAACATCGAGCCGGGGGCCATAGCCTCCGGCGCGGTCAGCAGGGACGTCCTCGGCTTCAGCGACCCTGGGGTCACCGCCCTCTACGCTCAGGCGAGCGCGGAGCTCGCGCCACCTGCTGCAGCGGACCTCTACAACCAGATCGACCAGACGCTCTGGCGGGACCTGCCGACGCTCCCGCTCTTCCAGGCGCCCGTGACCCTCGTGAACAGGGCCAACATCCTGAACGTGATCAACTCCGAGACGTGGGCCGGGCCGCTCTGGAACGCCGAGGACTGGGTCATCGAGCTCAGCCCGGTGCCGACGACCACGACCACGACGCCCGTCGGCTAGGAGCTCCGTCGCCGGCCAGCAAGGGGAGCCGCCGCGCGGTGAGCCCGCGGGCACTGCCGTCCGGGCGCGCTAATCTGCACCTGCTCCGGCGGGACGTTGCCGGCGGAGCGTCACGTCGGAGTGGCGGAATAGGCAGACGCGCTAGCTTGAGGGGCTAGTG
>JAODBO010000013.1 GCA_025464005.1 Acidimicrobiaceae bacterium
TCAGCTTGCCCGGCGGGCGCCTCGACTTCGAGATGCCCGCTGCTCCCGCGGGGGCGGCGGCTCCGTTGGCGCCGGCAGTCGCCGATTTCACCCCAGGCACCTTCGGCGACGCGACCTTCGGAGCCTAGAACGCAGGGGCCTTTGCCTTCGGTGCCGCGATCTTCGGCGCCTTCGGCCCTTTCGGCTTCGCTGAGCTGCGAGCCATGGCGCGCAGCTTCAGCTTGCCCGGCGGGCGCCTCGACTTCGAGATGCCCGCTGCTCCCGCGGGGGCGGCGGCTCCGTTGGCGCCGGCAGTCGCCGATTTCACCCCAGGCACCTTCGGCGACGCGACCTTCGGAGCCTTGAACGCAGGGGCCTTTGCCTTCGGTGCTGCGATCTTCGGTGCCTTGATCGCGGGGGCCTTCGTCTTGGGTGCAGCGACCTTCGGCGCCTTGAAGCCAGGGGCCTTGGCCTTCGGTGCAGCGACCTTCGGTGCCTTGATGCCAGGGCCCTTCGGAGCTTTCGGCCCCTTGACGGCGGGCAGTTTCCGTGCCGCGACCTTGGGTCCCTTGACGGCAGGAGCCTTCATACGTGGGGCCTTCGGGGCCGACGTCTTTGGCGAGGCGATCTTCGCCAGCTTGACCTTCGGGGCACCGATCTTGGGCGATCTTGGCCGCGAAGGTATGCCTCCGGGGATCCTGGGCCTGCCGATTCCGCGTGCCACCGCCGCCAACCCTACCGATCGAGCGCACTTGGCGCGAGTGGCCGGAGTCGACGGAGGACCTGGTGGAGCTAGCGTGCGCGCCGATGGATGCGTTCGAGGAGGGATCGGCACCGCTCGCCGAGACGGACCGCACGCGCTTGCGCAGAATGCCCGAACGGCGGTCGCTCGATCGGAGCGATCTCATAGCCATCCTCGACGCAGGGTTTATCTGCCACCTGGGCATGGTCGTCGACGGATTGCCGACGGTCCTACCCACGACATACGGGCGCGCCGGCGATGAGCTCTTCGTGCACGGCTCGGTCGCGAGCCGCAGCCTGCGCGGCGCTCGGGAGGCGCCCCCCGTCTGTGTCACCGTGACTCATGTCGATGGCATCGTGCTCGCGCGATCGGTCTTCGAGCACTCGATGAACTACCGGTCGGTCATGGTCTTCGGAGTGCCCGAGATCGTCTCGGGAGAGGAGAAGCTCGAGGCCCTCCGGGTGCTCACAGAGCACGTCGTCCCGGGCCAGTGGCAGTACGCTCGTCGGCCCACGAGTCAAGAAGTCGCGCAGACGACCGTGCTGCGACTCCCCCTCGACGAGGTGTCGGTGAAGATCCGCGCCGGCGCTCCCGAGGACGGCGACGGGCCCGATGCGGGCCTCGACGTCTGGGCCGGCGACGTACCCCTCAGGGTTGCGGCGCTAGCGCCGGTGCGGGATCCGACACTTCGCTCGGGCGTAGAGCTCGCGCCGCACCTCGAGGCCTATGCAACGGGCATGGCCGCGAGGCTCGAGCCGTACGCCCGTTAGCAGGCGGCGCCCACGGCGCTATCGTCTAATCGTGCGCTGAGCGAATTCATCCGGCCCGCTCTGTATCCGCTCTCCGGGAGTTGCCGCTCGTGCCCGCTCACTCGTCTGTTTCCAGTGCAACAACACTCGTCGCCACCAAGGTCCGGGTCGAGCGCGGTCTCGAGCTCGTTCTCAACGACGTCTCGCTCACGGTAGGCCCGCTCACGCGGGTCGGCATCGTCGGTCCGAACGGCGTCGGCAAGTCCACGCTGCTGGCGGTCCTCGCCGGCCGAGTGCTTCCCGAAAGCGGACGCGTCGAGCTGTCACCGGCTCACGGGACCGTCGGCTACCTCGCCCAGGAGCACGAACGGCGAGACGACGAGAGCGTCCGCGACTACCTCTACCGCCAGACCGGGGCGCTCCTCGCCGAGCAGGAGCTCGTCGACGCGGCCGCGGATCTCGGCGCCGGCGGCAACGACACCGCCGATCGCTATGCCGCGGCGCTCGAGCGATGGTCGTCGCTCGGAGTCGACACACTCGAGGGGCGCATGGCGACCGTGCTCGTGGAGCTCGGCCTCACCGAGGCGATACTCGAAGTACCGAGTGCCGGGCTATCCGGTGGCCAGGCGGCGCGGGTCGCGCTCGCTGCGGTGCTGCTGAGTCGCTTCGACGTGACGCTGCTCGACGAGCCGACGAATGATCTCGACTTCGACGGCCTCGAGCGGCTCGAGCGCTTCGTGGCGTCTCGCTCAGGTGGTGTGGTCATCGTGTCGCACGACCGGTCCTTCCTCGACCGGATGGTCACCTCGGTTCTCGAGATCGACGAGCACGACCACAGCGCGCGGCTGTTCGACGGGGGCTGGGAGGCGTTCCTCCAGGAGCGCCAGACGGCTCGCCTGCACGCCCAGGAATCGTTCGCCAACTACCGAGCCAAGCGCAACGTGCTGCTCGATCGAGCGCGCCGCGAGCGGGAGTGGGCGACCTCCGGCGCGTCGCGAGAGAAGCGCAGTCCCAAGGACAAGGACAAGGCACAGCGAGACTTCAGGCTCAATCGCACGGAGAAGCTTGCCGGACGGGCACGAATGACGGAGCGCGCGGCCGAACGGCTGGAGACGGTGGAGAAGCCGTGGGAGGGCTGGGACCTCCGCTTCGCGATCGAGAGCGCGCCGCGCTCTGGGACCGTGGTCTTTCGACTCGACCACGCCGTCGTGCAGCGCGGGGGCTTTCGCCTCGGGCCCGTTTCCCTCGAGATCGACTGGGCCGAACGCGTGGCGATCGTCGGCCCGAACGGGTCGGGAAAGACCACGCTGCTCCGAGCACTGCTCGGCCACCTGCCCCTCGAGAGCGGCGAGCGGTACGTGGGTCCGAGCGTGGTCGTCGGCGAGCTCGGCCAGGACCGGTCCGCTTACTCAGGTGAGCGCCGGCTTCTCGACGTCTTCGTCGAACGCACCGGCCTCGTCGTGTCCGAGGCGCGATCGCTGCTCGCGAAGTTCGGACTCGGGGCAGGCCACGTGGGGCGCGCGTGCGCCTCGCTGTCGCCGGGCGAGCGGACGCGGGCCGAACTCGCAGGCTTCCAGGCCACTGGCGTCAACCTGCTGGTGCTCGACGAGCCGACCAACCATCTCGACCTGCCCGCCATCGAGCAGCTCGAAGAGGCGCTCTCGGCCTATAGCGGCACCTTGCTGCTCGTCTCGCACGACCGGAGGCTCTTGGACTCGGTCGAGGTAACCCGCCAGATCGACATGGCCGGGCTCGGCACGCGACATGGCTGAGGGCATGGCGCGACGATGCCTCGGCGGTCGGGGAGCGATGGCACGTGCGCCGCAGGTCCGAGGTGTCGTGACACCTACACTGGCGAGGGCGGGGCTTGCAGCCCCAGGAGGTTCCGTGCACGAGGTTGAGCAACCCAAGGACAGGCCGATCGCCTGCCGCCGGGCTCGCTCGTGACGATCGCCCCCGTCGTGGCCGGCGGGACCGAGCTCGCGCGCGAGGCCGCCCGGCGGCGCACGTTCGCGATCATCAGCCACCCGGACGCCGGCAAGACGACCTTGACCGAGAAGTTCCTCCTCTATGCAGGTGCGGTGGCCGAGGCCGGGGCCGTGAAGGCCCGGGTCGGGCGCCGACGCGCGCGCTCGGACTGGATGGAGATGGAGCAAGAGCGCGGGATCTCCATCACCTCGACGGTCTTGCAGTTCACCTACCGCGATCACGTCGTTAATCTCCTCGACACGCCGGGCCACCGGGACTTCTCCGAGGACACCTACCGAGTCCTCGCAGCCGCCGACGCGGCCGTGATGGTGCTGGACGTGGCCAAGGGCATCGAGGACCAGACCCGCAAGCTCTTCGAGGTGTGCCGGGCGCGCGAGCTGCCGATCATCACCTTCCTCAACAAATACGACCGGCCCGGCCGCGATCCGCTCGAGCTGCTCGACGAGATCGAGGAGCAGATCAAACTGCGCCCCACCCCGGTGACCTGGCCGGTCGGTATCCCGGGTGACTTTCGCGGCGTCGTCGACAGGCGCACGGGGACCTTTGTCCGCTACACGAGGACCGTCGGCGGGCTGACGACCGCGCCCGAGGAGATCGTCGAGCCTGACCGAGCGGCCGCCGAAGAGGGCGAGCACTGGAGCCAGGCGCTGGAGACGTGCGCCCTGCTCGACGAGATCGGCGCCGACGTCGATCCCAAGTCCTTTCTCTCGGGGGAGTCGAGCCCGTTGTTCGTCGGCTCTGCCCTCACGAACTTCGGCGTCCGCCAGCTGCTGGACGCGGTCGTGGACCTATCCCCCGCGCCGGCACCCCGTCTCGATGCCGATGGCGCGCCGAGGCCCCTCGGTGCCGACTTCTCCGGCCAGGTCTTCAAGATCCAGGCCAACATGGACCCGGCGCATCGCGACCGCGTCGCGTTCGTGCGCGTCTGCTCGGGCCGCTTCGAGCGCGGGATGACGGTAACGCAGGCCTCGACGGGCCGATCCTTTGCCACGAAGTACGCAGCCTCCGTGCTCGCCTCCGAGCGATCGACGATCGACGAGGCCTTTCCCGGAGACGTGGTGGGCCTCGTCAACGCCGGCGAGCTGCGCATCGGCGACACGTTGTACGACGACACGCCTGTCTCCTATCCGCGTATCGCGTCGTTCTCTCCCGAGCTGTTCGCCTCGGTGCGGGCCCGGAGCACCTCTCGCTACAAGCAGTTCCGCCGCGGGCTCGACGCGTTGGACGAGGAAGGCGTGGTGCAAGTCCTCAGCGACCCGGGGGGCGACCTCACCCCGGTGCTCGGCGCCGTCGGCCAGATGCAGTTCGAGGTGGCCTCGCACCGTCTCGAGCACGAGTTCGGCGCCGAGGTCGAGCTGTCGCCGACGCCGTACCGGGCTGTGCGCCGTACCGACGAGACAACGGCGGCGCAGCTTCGGTCGAGCCCCGGCACCCGCATCCTCGCCCGGCGAGACGGGACGCTGCTCGCGCTGTTCGAGAGCGAGTACTGGCTGGCCCGTCTCGAGAGCGATCACCCCGACTGGTGTCTCGAGAGGTCGCTCGTCCAAGAGCCTTTGGCCCGAAAGTAACCGGTAGCGACGGATCGACGTCCAGTCTCAGCGCCACGCGCCGGCGCCGTGGGCGTCCGACACGATGACGCCCGCGACCGTGCGGATTATCGCCGGGTCTGAGGTCACCACCCCGAGCTCGCGATTGAACGCCAAGCTGACATAGCTGAGATTCTGCGAGCCGACGAACACACGGGCGTCGGCTCGTCCCGGGTCGACGACGATTGCCTTGGCGTGGATGTACAAGGCGGCCGCGCTGTCGGGGTAGGTACGCACCTCCACCCCGGCGTGCGCGAGCGCGTGGAAGGAGGCCGCCCAGCGGGCCTGCTTCGTCATGACCACCACCACCCGGACCCCTCGTTCCGCCGCCGCCTCGAGTGCGCTCACGACAACCGGGTCCTCCATCTCCTCGCTCTCCACGAGAAGCGACGTTCGAGCCGACGCGAGAAGCGCGGTCAACGCCGCCTCCGCTCCCGGGCTCCACAGGAGATCCGATCCCTGCGGCGCGCTGATGGGTACGCCTCGCCAGTCGGCCTCGAAAGTCACGTCCATCGAAGCGACGTCGGCCGGGAGCTGGTCGACGACGGCGAAGTCGCGGTCGACGGCCTCGTAGGCGGCGGGTCCGAGATTGAGGCTCATCACGAGGGCTGTCCGACCGTCGATGACGAAGGACTTCTCGTGGGTGAGCTGGTAGCGAGTCGATGCGAAGCGCACCGCGACCCCGTGGGCGACCAGGAAGGATCGAGCGCGGACGTTGACGGCGCCGACCTCTGCGCGATCGAGCAGGACCCGCACGCGCACCCCGCGAGCGGCGTCCGCGGCGAGGATGGCCTCGGCCGATCCATCGTCGAGCTCGTACATGACCATGTCCAAGGAGTGCCTTGGCGAGGCGAGCAGCCTGTAGATGGGCGCCATCCCCGCATCCGGCTCCGTGAGAAGGGTCAGACCGCTCGTTACCGCCGCCGGCCCGGTCGTGCGGTCAGGTGTCCGACCAGCTGACGGCGAATACGGCGCGGCCGGGGCGTAGCCGCCGAGGAAAAGCGCGGTCGCGACCAGCACGGCACGTCCGCTCGAGCTTGGCACGCGAAGCATCGGTGCATTCTCGCGTCGGGGTGCGCGTCGGCCTTCGCCTCGGGCGAGCTCAGTCGGGCAGCCCCGGCAGGGAGCCGATCCGTCGCGCCAGGTTGACGGCGTGGTCCCCGAGCCGCTCGTAGAACCGAGCGAGCAGCGTCACCTGCGCGGCGACCAGCGTCGGCATCGCTTCGGCGGCGATCTCTCGCGTAAGTCGGTCGTGGAGGATGTCCATCTCCTCGTCGGCGTCGTCGAGCGCTACACCTTTCGAGGACCGCTCGACGTAGGCGTCGGCGACGGCGTGCCACATCTCCAGCGCCACCTCGGACATCCGCTGCACCATTCCCCGGCTGCTCGGGCTCATGCGTGCGCCGAGGTTGCTCACCGCGCGCTGGGCGATGTGCTCTGCGAGGTCGGCGCTGCGCTCGAGCTCGGGGAGGATGAGCAGCACGCCGACGAGATGGCGCAGCTCGTCGCTGTCGCCGCCGACGCAGGCGATCTCGCCCCAGACGACCCGGTCGAGCTCTGCCGTGAGCTGGTCGATCGTGCGGTCGGCGTCGACGATCTGCTGTCCCGTTGCAGGCTCACCGTTCAACAGTGCATGCGTCGCTCCCGCGAGCGCCTCGCTGACGAGCGTGAACAGGCGAACGACTTGGCGGTCGACGACGCTTGCGTGAGGAGACGATGTCGACATGACCTACCGACCATACCCACCTCGGGATCACCGAATCCGAGTCTCGCCCGAGATGGGCTCCTCGGCGGGAGTCGTCGCTAAAGTGGCCCGTCGGCCACTTCGAGGGCGACAGTAGGGAGCCCTTCGTGTGGCAGACAAAGTCGTCGAGGCGAGCTCGCGTCGGCGCGAGCTGCGCCGCGGCGCTCATCGGAGCGGTCGCCGCGACAGCACTCGCCATGCTTCCCGCCCGGGCCACGTCGAGGGCCCATCGGGCGCCCCGGGAGGCCCAGATCGCTTCGCCGTTGCTCGGCGATCTGTTGACCTTCGGCTACGACAACGCTCGCTCGGGCGACGACCCGGTCGATCCGCGGATCGCCGGGCTGTCGAGCGCACCGGCATGGAACGACGACGCACTCGACGGCGTGGTCTATGGCGAGCCGCTCATCTACGACGCACGGGCGTACGTCGCGACCGAGGGCGACTCGGTGTACGCGATCGCCGCCAGGACCGGCAAGGTGCTCTGGCGCGTGCACGTGGGTACGCCGGTGAGCCGTTCGATCATCGGCTCGACGCCAACGCTCAGCGCATCGTGCGGGCTCATCGATCCGCTCGGAGTCACGGGCACCCCGGTGATCGATCCGACGACGAACGAGCTCTTCGTCGCCGAGGAGACCCAGCTGCCCGGGGCGAAGAACTGGCAGCACGTCCGGCACTGGATGGTCGCTATCTCGCTGAGCACGCATCGTGAGCTCTGGCACCGGGACATCGATCCGCCACACGGGAACAACGGAGCCAGCTACTACATACCGGCCGAGATGCAGCGGCCCGCGCTCACGCTGCTCGACGGCCGTATCTACGCCTCTTTCGGAGGACTCTACGGAGACTGCGGTCAATATCACGGCTTCATCGTCGGCGTTGCTCAGTCCGGATCCGGGGCCGTGCAGAGCTACGAGGTGCCGTCTCGGCGCCAGGCGGCCATCTGGGAGACGAACGGAGCACTCGTGTCGCCGCAGGGCGATCTGTACGTCTCGACGGGCAACGGAAGCTCGGGCAAGGGCCAGAGCTTCGACGAGGGCGACGCGGTCGTAGAGCTGTCGCCGTCGCTCCACCGGCTCGGCGTCTGGGCTCCGGCGAACTGGGCCCAGCTGAGCCAGAGCGACGCGGACCTCGGTTCCGGTGGTCCCATCCAGGTTCCCGGCACATCGTTACTGTTCGTGGCCGGGAAACCGCTCTCGAACGCGAGCGTCGGCTACCTGATGGCCGAGGGACATCTCGAGGGTGTCGGACGCGGCGCGTACGCTGGAAGCGTCTGCGCCAACGGCGGGGCGTACGGCGCCGACGCTTCCGACGTGCTCGGCACCGGCAGCGGCGCGCGCACGATGATCTACGTTCCCTGCGAGAACGGGACCGTCGCGCTCGAGATCCACGCTTCGTCGATGCGCTTCGATCGCGTCTGGTCGGCATCGACGGGGAGCCCGAACGGCTCGCCGGTCGTGGCCGGTGGCGCGGTCTGGGCGCTCAACTGGAGCAGCGGCCACCTCTACGGGATGAGCCCGACGACCGGCCGCGTGTTCGTCCAGCGTTCGACCGAGCCGCTCCCGCATTTCGCTGCCCCGGGCATCGGTGACGGCATGGTGGTCGTACCGACCACCACCGGGGTGGAGGCGTTCCGCGCGCTCAGCTGAGCGTGGGCCCGATCGCCCGCTCCGTGGCCTTCGGCGTAGCCGACAGGAACAGCCGGGCGCAGAGCAGCACGAGCGCGGCCAGGAATCCGCAGTAGATATAGAAGGCAGGGGTGAACCCTGCGGTTATCCGCAGCTGGACCTGCGCTGCCTGTGACGACGAGATCCCGAACTGCGCCGGTGACGTGGGCTGCCCGAGCTGGATCAGCGCCGAGACCGCCTGAGCCGCCATGGGGACGATTGCGCCGACGAGCAGCGTGGCGCCGAGAACTACCGGTCGCCAGAGCGCGGCTACGACGGCGATCGCGACCAGCACCACCATCACGGCCACGTCCCCGGCGATCACGGGCGCCGGGTTGGCGAACGCGTTGCCTGCGGTGATGGTCTGGGTCTGACCCGTCGCCGTCTGCAGCGTGTAGCTATCCCACGAGGGAGCGAACGAGATCGCCACACCGACCGCCGTGACGAGCGATGCGATCACCACGCCGATCGCCGGTCCGCGCGGCCTTATCGCCCTGCTCGGTCTCCAGCCCGAGAACTGGGAGATCACCGCTTGTCCGGACGCGAATGCGCAGATCAGCCAACCGACGAGGGCCAGTACCAGCCCGGCTCCCATGACGTGCGAGCCTGCCGAGATGGCGGTGCCCGCGTCCGAGAAATAGAAGCCGAAGGTCGTCGCGCTCGCGGCAACTGCCAGCAGGGCACCGGCGCGCGCTGCGAGGCCTCCACGAAGCAGGAGACCGGCTGCCGTTGCCCAAAGCGCCAGGTAGAGCGCATGGGGCACGAGCTGATCCGCCTGACTGGCGAGGCTGGCACCGCCGAGGTACGCCGGGAACAGACCGATGACTCCGCAGACGACACCGGCGGCGAGCAGCACCGCGGCCACGGTGACCGTGTGGCTCGTCGTGGCGGGCCTCGAGGGAGCGTGATCGGCGACCGAGATCCTGCTCGCCGCCTCGACCTCGGTGAAGCGCGCCCAAGCCTCGTACCAGCCCTGCGGGGTCACCGGCCAGCGCTCGGCCGGTCGCGACCGGGGAGCACCTATGGCCCAGAGGCCGTAGAAGTCGCGACCTCGTCCGATCTCGTACCTCGCCCCACGATGCGAGATGTTCACCTTGTCGAGCACACCGTCGGCCTTTCAGTAGCGGACTCGTCCGCGCTTGTCCAACGAGACCACTCTAGGAATCGCGTCTGTGCGTCAGCTGGACGGGCGCCGAGCGGTAAGCAGACGCTCGCAGCTCGCCCGAGTCGCAGACAGCAGCGGCGTCGCGCTCACTGCGCGTTCGTCGTGATCTCGTGCCCACTTTACGTGGTATTCCTCCCACTAATTGCGACTTATATAGCGATATGGCACATCCTCAATCGCACAAAATACTGCGACGCGGAACCCCTGTTAGCATGCGCGCTTAATGAAAAGACGATTCGTCGGAATCCGTGTTTCTCAGGCGCTCCTGGCCGTCGCCATTAGCGTGATCCCGTTCGCCTCATTCGCTCTGCTCACACCGGGCTCGGCGAGTGCTGCAAGCTCTGCGAGCTGGACCGCAGAATCCGGCTTGGGTTCGTTCCAGAGCTTGTACTCGATCGGCTGCGCGGATCTGACGCACTGTGTCGCGGCCTCGGGCGGCGGGGAGTCGCTCATCAGGTCAGGTGCGTCGTGGAACGAGGTGCCGTTTGCCTTACCGGCGGGAGCGACGGTGCAGATCAATGACTCCGCCTGTCCTTCTACCTCTCTGTGCTTCGCCGTCGGTTTCAGCTCCGTTCCTCGGAGCACCCCGGGATCCGGCGAGGCAGAGACGGGTCTTATCGAGATGTGGAACGGTTCGTCGTGGTCAGTGGTGGCTTCACCGGGCGCTGCGCTGACCTCGATGTCGTGTCCGACGACAACTGACTGCGTTGCGGTCGGTTCGGGATCGATCGAAACCTGGAACGGGAACACCTGGTCCGAGGGGTCGAGCGCGGCGGGACTCACAAGCGTGTCCTGCTCGGATGGCATGAACTGTGTGGCCGTTGGATCCGATAACGGCTGGCCCGTGTCGACCGTCTTCCGGGGCGGGATGTGGTCGTCGCCGGTATCGATGCAGTCGCCTGGCTATGAAAACGATATTTACGGCGTGTCCTGCGCGTCGAGCACGTTCTGTATTGCTGTCGGATCAGCGCTCTACAGCACGTACGGCGGCGGCCTCACATTGATCGAGGAGTGGAACGGCAACTCATGGGCGATCATGCCGAGTCCGAATCTCGCTACTGGGCCGAATCCTCCGGTAGGAGAGGGTGCCGGCGGTGGACTACTGATGGCTGTCTCTTGCAGCGCGTCGACGGCTTGTGTGGCGGTCGGGTACGGCGGAGGCGGAGTCGATCCCCAAGGGCTCGGGTACCCGAGCGTTGGAGTCGTCGAGACGTGGAACGGCGAGGACTGGTCTCTGACTCCCTCGTCCACCCCGGTTGAACCCGACGGTGTCGGCGGCGGCGTAAACCTTAGGGGAGTGTCGTGCATCCCGTCGCAATCTTCGCCTGCGTGCGTTGCAGTCGGATCGCAGACCCCGCTGAACGGCGATTCATTAGCGTTCATCGAGGAGACGCCAGCGGCGCTCGGAACACCGAGCCCGACCGTCACGTCGGTCTTGATCGGGTCGTCTACGGTCTCGGCGAGCGTCACCTCGACCGGGCTGGGCACGCGAACTGGCACAATTACATTTCTCTCGAACGGATTGCTCATCGCCGGCTGTGGGCCAGTCCTGTTGAGCGGGGCAGGAAGCGCGTCTTGTTCGATCACGAGCTCGACACTTCCTCCGGTCACCGGTATCTATTCGGGCGATGCGTCCTTCGGCGGCTCTGTTGGCTCGGCCAACATCGTGTCCCCGCCGCCGACTACGCCTCCCACCACGACGCAGCCCCCACCGACTACGACCACGACGCAGCCGCCACCGACGACGACGACCACGACCACGACGCAGCCGCCACCGACGACGACGACGACCACGACCACGACGCAGCCGCCACCGACGACGACCACGACCACGACGCAGCCGCCACCGACGACCACGACGCAGCCGTCGACGTCTCCGGTCCCGCAGCCGCCGACGACAACAACAACTCAGCCACTGACGCCGGTCGCGACCACAACGACCGCGCCGCCGCTGACCGGGGCTACGACGACGACCACAACGACCGCGCCGCCGACGAGCGCTACGCCTTCGACGTCCCCCGCGACGTCGCCGAACTCTGCCGGCACGTCGCCGACAACGACGATCGCTTCGGCGCCCTTGGCGCCCAGCGCTTCAGCAGCGTCGACCAGTTATTTCGCCACTCCCAATCCAACCGCGCCAACGAGCGGCAACGTCACGACCGACAAGACAGTCGTAATCCTGACCGCCCCGTCCGCTCCCACGACCGGCGTGATCGGCTCGAGAATCTCCTTCGGGTTGAAGCTCGCGCCGGCGAAGGGCACTGCGCACCCGACGGGAATGATCTCGGTTATGGTCCCCCGCCATACGCGAGTGAAGGGCAAGCTCGTAACGGTCACCGAGACGCTGATCAAGATGGTGGTCAGCTCACTTACGCCGAAGTTCGCGTTGAGTGCCTCAGCGCTCGGTGTCGGCGAACACAACATCACGTTCGTCTACAGCGGCAATTCCAAGTTCAGGTCTACGACGATGACCGAGCACCTCAAGGTGACCGCCCGAAGGCCCTAAGGCCGGATCGCTCACGGCTCGATTCGTTTAGATCGAAGCGATGCCTCCGGCGACCGACGGTCCACCATCGGGAGCGGACCGTGACCTCCAGACTCACGCCCAAGTGCCTCGCGACACGACAGCGCATCATCGAGGGAGCGGCCGCCGAGATCCGAATGGTGTTGTTGCTGTGACGCTCGACGACGTTCGTCAACGTACCGGTACCAGCAAAAGCCAACTGTTCCACTACTTCCCGGACGGCAAAGAGCAACCGCCGCTCGCCGTACGAGGCCGACCTCGTGCTCAGTGACCAGCAGCCTTACCTTGGCGACCTGACATCGTGGGGCGCGTGGCAGTCGTGGCGGGACGTGGTCATCGAGCGCGACCGGCAACAAGGCCAGCCATGCCCACTGGCGACGCTGACGTTCCATATCGGCCGTAGCACACCAGGTGCCGAATCCGTCACCACCGAGCTACTCAACCGCTGACAGGCCGAATTGGCCGCCGGGATCCGTGCGACGCAGCGCAACGGTCAGGTCGACTCCAGCCTCGACGTCGACCAAGCGGCCGCCGCCCTTGTCGCCAGCATCCAAGGAGGCGTGGTCATCATGCTCTCCACGGGACGGCTCAGCCATCTCGAAGCGGCCTTTGAGATGGTCTTTCAGCATCTGCGGTCCGGTTGCAGACCCATCGCGACTGAGGGATGACTCGGATCTAGGGGGCGTCTACCTGGTGGATCGCGCCCAGCGCCAAACCCTGCTCCCGCCGTTCATTCGGAGGAGGTGGCGGGTGGTTCGCTCTGGTCACCACCTAAGGCCGTCGTCAGTCCTTCCAGATCCGCGACCGTCACCGTGAGGGCGGAGTGTCCGCTTCGTCGAAGCGGGGAGGGCACCTTCTCGGCGAAGTGGATGCAGACGCCGCCGTCGTGGTTCGTTCCAAAGCTCAACCCGTCGTCAGCGAAAGACGAGCGAGCGCCGAACGCTGTCCACCAGCGGTAGTGCCGAGTGATGTGAGCGCCGGTGATGTTCGCTAGCGGCGTTGCGAGCTTGAAAAAGCCGAAGGTCGCCACGAAGGAGTCGTCATCAGTGAGCGTCACGCCGTCCTTTGTGCGCCGTAGCCCGAAGGGCAACAGCACAGGCAGGTAGCGCTTGTCGATCGCGTAGCCGAAATGCTGGGACATCATCAATCCGATCCACTGCCTGGAGCGTGCTCGATGGGATCGCCTCTGTTCTATCTCTCTCGGACCCGCCATGCTCTTGCGCAGTTGGCGGCTTGCTCGCGGCCGGACTCCCTTTCGCGACGTTCCGACACCGGTCGACCACGTCGAGCGCTGCACGGCGTCGAGCACGCGGGCTGCTGGTCGAGCGATGCGGGATTGGCCGTGTGCGCGAGGATCGCGGGATCGACGCCCGTGGGGTCTACCCGAGCGTCGGCTACCCTGTCCCTCCGTCCCAACAATCGCGTCGTTTCGCGTCGCCCCACCGGATGCCGCGATCCACCGGCTAGGCGACCTGAGCAGCGCAATTGCAACAGCTCGGGACGGAATCATCCACACTATTGACGCTGGTGGACCGGAGCTGGGCCAACAGCCGCGGCTTCGCGGGCTCCGGAGTCGCTCGCGATCGCCGTCGCCCTGTCGGCCGGGGGTGGACAGGTCTGAGACCGGTCAACGGGGCTGGCGGGCCTCGAGCTGGGGAACTGCGCTGCAGAACCGTCGTGCGCAGTGGAAGTGCTGGAACGAGCACGGCCGATGCCTTCGCAGCTACCGGCGCCGGTCCCCAGGACGACCCCCGTGCGGTGCCCGCGTCCATAGCAACGCCCGGATACCATTAGCCATGCGATGCTCGCGGAGGGGCCCCGGTAGGTGCTGAGTCTCGCTCGCGAGAACGGCGTGCTCCCGGTGCAGGCTCTCCTTGATGCGAAGGACGAGGGCTACATTTCGGGTGGCGGATACGAGATTCCGCTTGAGAATTTCCAGCCCGCGAGCCTTGATTTGCGGTTGGATCAGGTCGCGTATCGAATCCGATGCAGCTTCCTCCCGGGAGATGACGGCGTCGAGCGCCGACTCAAGGACTATGTCATCGATGAGCTCGACCTCCGGGGATCGGGGGCGGTGCTCGAAGCAAAGCGTCCATTTCTGATACCGCTCAAAGAGCGATTGGCATTGCCGGATTACTTACACGGCAAGACGAATCCGAAGAGTTCGACGGGTCGCCTCGATGTCTTCACGCGCGTGATCACTGAGAACGGCAAGCGGTTCGACGAAATACCACCGGGATACGGTGGCCGTTTATACCTTGAGGTGGTTCCGCTCTCATTCCCAATCAGGGTTCGTGAGCATCTCACGCTGAACCAGCTTCGACTGGCGGTGGGATCTCCCGAGTTGAGCGACGATGAGGTCCGGGCGCTGCACGCAACCCACCCTATTCTTTATCGGCGCGGACGCTCTGTTTCTGAACTTCCGCTCTCAAATGGGCTGTTCCTTGGAATCGATCTGAAGGGTATCGGAAGTCGTACTCGCATTGGTTATCGGGCGAAGAGGAACGCGCCTCTTCTAGATATGACTTCTCGCGAAACGATCGACACTGACGCGTTTTGGGAGACAATCTATGCGGAGCAAGAAGCCCGAATGATTCTGGATCCGAACGAGTTCTATCTGATTATGTCCGAAGACGCGGTATCCATCCCCCCGACTTTGGCCTCTGAGATGACCGCCTATGATCCGACGAGCGGAGAGCTTCGGACACACTACGCTGGCTTTTTTGATCCCGGCTTCGGATACGATCCTGAAGGACGATTCAAGGGCTCTCGGGCCGCACTCGAAATTCGAGCGCACGACGTTCCCTTTCTGATCGAACATGGGCAACCGGTTTGCAAGCTGACGTTCGAGCACATGATCCAAGCTCCGCTAACGCAATATGGAAGCAATGTTGGTTCGAACTACCAGCAGCAGACTGAGACGTTAAGCAAGTATTTCCTCCCACGCCGTGAAGCCGATGAAAGGGAGGCGCACTCTGACCCTCGGGATCGCTCTCCCGGAGGCCCAATTCAGCTTCCTTTTGGGTGACCCGACAATCAGCGAGTCGACAGGTCCACCTGAGACCAGCGCGGCGATCGACTGGGCCGTGCGGCTTGTGCAGGTGTCAGCCATCGACGTCAGCGCCACGTGGAGCTCGGTGCCCGCTACTGCCAGAGCGCGTCCAGGTCGAGTGCCGCCACAGCAGCGCGCCGTTGTCCGATCTGACCAGTCTCCGGGTCGACCCGGGGCGGTGCGAGCCGCTTACGCGGCGGAGGCTGCTCCTGCACTGCGAGCAGCGCGAGCAGCTGATCGTCGAGCCAGCGGCTGTGCTGGGCGAGCGAGTGGCGATCGTCGGTGGCTCGTCGGTGGTGGGGCATGCGCAGCGGTGCGTACAGGTGGAGCTCGTCCCGCGCCCGGGTGAGCGCGACATAGAAGAGGCGACGCTCCTCCGCGAGCCCGGCGCTCGAGCGGAGCGCCATATCGGACGGAAACGACCCGTCAACGAGGTGCGGCAGGTGGACGACGCGCCACTCGAGCCCCTTCGCGGAGTGCACGGTCGAGACAACGACGTAGTCCTCGTCGACGTGCGGCGGCCCGGCGAAGTCCGAGCTCGACACCGGAGGATCGAGGGTCACCTCCGCGAGGAAGGCGGCGAAGTCGTCGGTCACCGCGGCTGCGGCGGCGAGCCGGTCGAGGTCCCCGAGCCGGGCCTCGGCGTCGGTGTAGCGAGCCGCTACGAGTGGGCGGAGCAGCTCGAGGATCGCCTCGCTGCGCGCACTCGCACCGGTGAGGTCGCGTGCCCGGTTGAGCGCGACCATCGTCGCGGTTAGCGCCACCCGAGCGAGTGCCGGGGATGCAGCGACCGCTTCGGCCCAAGCTTCCGGCCCGACTGGGCGCCGGGGCGGCAGCGTCTCCAGGAGCTTGCGACTTCGGGCGGGGCCGATGCCTTCGTGGAGGCGGAGCAGCCGGAACCAGGCGACGTCGTCGGAAGGATTGTCGAGCAGGCGCGCCGTGGCCACGAAGTCCTTCACGTGCGCCGCCTCGATAAAGCGGAGCCCGCCGTACTTGCGATAGGGGATGTGGCGGGCGGTGAGCTCGAGCTCGATCAGGTCACTGTGATGGGCGGCGCGCACGAGCACCGCCTGCTCCGATAGGCGCATGCCCGCCTCGTGGTGCTCGAGGACCCGATCGACGACGGCGCGCGCCTCGGAGGCGGCGTCGTAGCAGCGGAGGAACGTCGGCCGGCCACCGCCCTCGCGGCTCGCCCACAGCGTCAGCGGTCGCAGCGACGCGGTCGTCCCGGGGACGGCGCCGCCGAGCGCGGGAGCCGGCCGGATGTGGTTCGCGACGTCGAGGATCGGCTGGAGCGAACGGAAGTTCTGCTCGAGATGGAGGACCCTCGCATCGGGGAGCGTGGCAACGAGGGCGTGCAGGTGGGCGGCGTCCGAGCCGCGGAAGCCGTAGATCGCCTGCGCGTCGTCGCCGACGACGGTGAGGCCGCGCCCACCCGGGCAGAGCCCACGCACGATGTCGACCTGGAGCGCGTTCACGTCCTGGTACTCGTCGACGAGCACGTGGTCGAACATCGCTGCGAGCTCGGCGCCGATGCCCTCGTCGCAGAGCGCAGCGCGCCAGTAGAGCAGGAGATCGTCGAAGTCGAGCTGAGCGCGCTCACGCTTGCGGGTGACGTACGCCCGGCAGAGGGTCGAGATCGCGTCGACGTGCGGCTCGCACCAAGGAAAGTCGCTCCCAACGACCTCAGCGACGACTCGTCCGGTGTTGACGCAGCGCGAGTACACATCGAGCAACGTCGCCGGCTTCGGAAGGCGCGTTTCGATCCCGGTGAGGCGGTGCTCGTCGCGAAGCAGGTCCATCACGTCCGTGGCGTCGGCCGGGTCGAGGACGGAGAACCCCTCGCCGATGCCGCGGCTGCGACCAGGCGCTCACAAGCTGGTGGGCGACGGCGTGGAAGGTCCCACCGCGGAGCCGTCGGCCGAGGTCCGCCCGCCCCGCGAGGGCCGCGGCCCGGGCGAGCATGTCGTCGGCGGCACGTCTCGTGAAGGTGAGGAGCAGGATGCGCTCGGGCGCCACCCCCCGTTCGAGCAGGCGCGCGACGCGTGCGGTGAGGGTGCGCGTCTTGCCGGTGCCTGCCCCGGCGATGATGACGAGCGGTGAGCCGGTATGGCCGACGGCAGCGAGCTGGGCGTCGTCGAGTCCTTCGTCCCACGCGGTGGCGAACATACGTTTGGCACCCTACTGCGTGGCGGCCTTTCGTGACCACGGGGACCGGACCGGCGCTACTTCCGGTTGGTTGCGATGGCCCGGTCCGTGGGCTCGGGGACGGCCCGGATCTCGGACTCTGACCGATGCCGGGAGCCGGGGGCCAACGATGCCAAGACGCCGCACGCACGTGGGCCGCCCGGGTCTCGATCCCGGCACCTTGGGATGAAACGTCCAGCCTGGAGCCTTGCACGCGATCGCAGCTGGGTTCCGGTCATCGCAGTTGGGCTAGTCACTGACCTCGGAGCATCGATCGGTCGTGACTCCGTGCGACGAACCGGGAAGGCCCCGAACGTGGTTGTTGGGACCGCCGAACTTGCCCGGCAGGAGCCTGCGGACTCTCGGTTCATCCCAGTCGCGCTGCCGCCCTTTTGGAAGACTAGAGGCTGATCTCGAGGAGATCCGCTCAAACGGCAACGATCTCAACGAGATCTTCGATCCCGATGAGATCTCCCGCATTACGGGTGTACAGCCGAGCCGAATGAGCGTGGGCAGTCGCGGCGATCAGTAGGTCCATCACACGGGATCGCGGTCGACGATCAGAGGAAGCGACTGCTGCAGCGAGCTGGCCATAGCTCGTGGCGACGTCCTCATCGATCGGCAGCGCGTCGAACGTGCGTTGAAGGTCCGAGAGTCTCCGTAGCCGTTCGGAACGGACCGCGAGGTCGGCAGTAACGAGGACGCCGAAATGGAGTTCCGCAAGGGTAGCGGCACTGATCGCCAGCTCTCCCTCGAGAGGTGACACGTCGCTGGCGATTAAGACGCTCGTATCGAGGATCGCCTTCACTGCTGGCGTTCCCAGGCGTTGGAAACAGTCTGGTCGACGATGTCTCTGTCCCGTTCCCAGTCCGGGTCGGCGGGTCCGCCGAACACGCCAGCGATGTCGTCCCAGTGTCGCCACCGTGTTGGTGCTGCGGGCACGAGGCGGGCCGCGGGCCGCCCGGAAACGGTGATCTCGATCTCCTCACCACCCTCGACCCGACGCACCAGTTCGGAGGCGTCTTGACGGAGCTCTCGAAGGCCTACGGTTCCCATGGCGAAAGTGTAGCATAAGTGCTACTCACCGCCGAAATGCGCGGCCTTTCGACTCGGAGCCGCCGCTGACGAGGAGTCCAGTGAGCCTGGTGGGCCGCCCGGGTCTCGATCCCGGCACCTTGGGATTAAAAGTCCTGGTAGCGGCGTCGCGTAGGGTGGCACGCCGCCGCTTGGCGTGGCATAAAGGCAGCCCACGGGCACTCACCGGTAGGCCACCCGGAACAGCGTGGAACACAGAGCGACAATCCCGGACGCGATTGTTGGGACCGCATGGACGGAGGCAACTTCCGCCTCCTTGGAGTCGCAGACGGCTTCAGCCCTTCAGGGCTCCACTCAGCCCGCTGCCGCGAACGATCAGGCGCCGGAAGATGAGGAAGCCGACGATCGGCACAACGCAGGTGAGCGCCAAAGCAGCCAGGAAGACCCCCAACGGCGTGAACTGTTCGATGTTTGGCAGCCGCACCGACAGAGGCTGCAGGTTCGGGTTGCCGAGGACGAGCAGCGGCCACAGGTAGTCCTTCCACGACGCGATCACCGCGAAGATCGACACAACGCCGAGGATTGGTCGCGACATCGGCAGAACGATCGAGACGAAAAGTCGGAAGGGGCCGCAGCCGTCGATGCGTGCCGCCTCGAGGATCTCGCGCGGCAGGTTGTCGAAGAAGCGCTTCATGAGCACAACGTTGAACGCACTCGCGGACTCGGGCAGCCAGACGGCGAGGTAGTTGTTGACGAAGGACGTGTGGATGAGCGGCGGATGCACCACCTCGACGTAGAGCGGGACCAGCAGTACGACGGCGGGCACGAACAGCGTGGTCAGCAGCAGCGCCATGATCACTTTGCCGTACTTCGGTCGGAGCACCGACAACGCGTACGCTCCGGTCGTCGCGACGACGATCTGGAAGGCCCATGACCCGAGCGCGATCACCACCGTGTTTCGCATGTACAGGCCGACATCGACATTGGTCCATGCCGAGGAGAGGTTGCTCCACGTCAGCCCGTGCGGAAACCATGCCATCGGCGAGGTGATCGTGTCGAGAGTCGGTGTGAGCGCCGACTTGGCGAGCCAGAGGATCGGGCCGAGGCCGATGATGATGAGAAGGATGAGGAGTACGACGTGGGTCGTCCCGAGTCCCCACCTCACGCTTGGACGCCGCCAGTCGCTGGAAAGCACGAAGCTCTGCGGGCCGGCGTCGTCGCGCTTCCGCGGCTTACGCCGGATGGGCCACGCCCTCATTGTCTGCTCCACGTGCGCGTGGCGCGCAGATAGATCAGCGAGAACACCGCGAGGAACCCGACCAGCATCACGCTGAGCGCCGCCGCCTTCCCATACGACGCGCCCAGCGAGTTACCGAACGCGTAGTTGTAGATAAGGAGCATGACCGTCAGGGTCGCGTTTGCTGGGCCGCCCTGAGTGAAGAGGTACGGCTCGATGAACACCTGCGCGGTCCCGATGATTTGGAGGATCAGCGTGACGAGCAACACCGCGCGCAACTGCGGCATCGTGATGTGCCACACCTTCTTCCACAGCCCCGCCCCGTCGACGGCCGCGGCTTCGTAGAGTTCTTGGTTCACGCCGACCAGCGCGGCAAGGTAGATGATGATGGTGCTGCCGGCGTTCGCCCAGGTCGATTCGAGCACGAGTGACGGCATCGCCTGCGCCTGCGACTGGATCCACTGTTGTGGCCCGATGCCAACCCAGCCCAGGATCGTGTTGAAGACGCCGTTCGGTGCAGCGTCGTAGAACGTCTTCCAGAGCAGCACGGCGACGACCGGCGGGATCACGACCGGCAGGTACGCCAGCACCGCATACAAGCCGCGCAACCGGCGCACCTCGCTCATCAATACCGCCACGATCAGCGGCACCGGATAACCGAAGACCAGCGCAAGCCCGGCAAAGATCGCCGTGTTCTTGACGGCAATCGGAAACAACGGGTCGTGGATGACCAGGGAGAAGTTCGAGAGCCCCACCCAGGTCGCCCGCTGAACGAGGTTCGTGTGCTGCACCGCCATCATCACGAGACGGACGATCGGGTACCACGAGAACGCCCCGAAGACAATCAGCAAAGGGAGCAGAAACAGCAGTTTCGACAGGCCACCCCGTTTGACCCAGGTCGCCGGCCTGCGACGGGCGCCGGACACACGCGGCGTCCGAGTTGCCTCCTGGGTCGCGCGCCCCGATTCCTGCCCTTGAAGTTCGGGGATCATCCTGTCGATCGCCAAAATCGCTCCTGTGATGTCACTCGGTCGGCGTCACAATCGGCTAAGTGGTGCGGCCGCCCGGGTGGCCGCGCGCGGATCGCGCGACCACCCGTGACCGAGCCGGGAGGTTGCTATGACGGGGCGTTCCCCGTGGCGATCGAGGCCTGTCCAGTGGCGTTAGCCGCGTTGAGCAGGGCCGGGATGTTTGCGTTGGGGTCAGTCAGTACCGATTGCACGACCGAGTCGAGGTCACCATAGATCGCCTGAGTCACTGACTCAGGCTCCGGGATCAGCGGGTCATTCAGGATTCCGTTGGTGAAGGAAGCCATCTGCTTTACCGGAACATTGATGAACGGCTTGATCCACTTCTGCGCGAGCACGAACGCCTGCTTGTTGAGCACCGGAAACTCCGGCACGCCGATTGGCTGCTTCTGGGCAAGCAGTGCGTTGGCATTCCGAATCGCTCCCTGCCTAGTCGACAGCGGTTGCATGTAATAGAAGTTGATCCACTTCAGGGCCGCGGCAATCTGGTTCGGACTCGCGGTCGGCTTCACCGCTGCAAGCGTGCCACCACCGAGGACCCCGGCGTTCTTGCCCTGGAGTGGCAGCGGAGCGAGGCCGTAGATGCCCGGGTTGATGTCGTAGGCCTGCACCATGTTCGTGTACACGTCAGAACCGCTAATGAACATTCCGACCTGACCGGCCGCGAACGCCTGGTTGCTTGTACCCCAACTCAGACCGAACTTCGAGCCCATGGAATTGTCCACCCAGCGCATGGTGTGAATCATATTGAGCGCGGCAACGGTGCCTGGGTTATCGAACGTCGCCTTGGCCTTCGCGCCGACGCCCGTCTCCACGCGCCCGCCGAACGCGTCGGTGAGAGTCGTGAGGATCCACCCTGCCGTGTTGTCGCTCGCGCCCATGACAGCGAAGCCGGCTGCGTTCGGGTCAGCCTTCACGATCGCCTTTGCATCCGACTCCACCTGCGCCCATGTGGTCGGTGGGCTGTTCGGCTTCAGGCCGGCCTTCACGAAGAGCCCTCGGTTGTACTGGAGGGCTTGGGCATACGCGGCTTCGGGGATCGCGATGATCCGCCCCTTGGCGTCCGTGCCCTCAGCGATCACCGCCGGGTTGAACTCCTTGAACCACGGATACTGCTCGGCGTACTTCGTGAGGTTGGCGAGCTGACCCGCCTGGCCGAGCGCGCGCCCGTCTGTGAACGGGACCGTGAAGACGGTTGGCAACGTCCCAGCAGCGAGGTCCGCGGCAAATGTCGGGCCGGTCCAGTCATACTGAGTCGACTTTACGTGGATCCCAGGATTCGCCCTCTCAAACTGGGCAACCTGCTTGTTGAATGCCGCCGTGGCCGCCGCAGTGGCCCCAGGAACCAGAGACGCGACACTGATGCTCACGGTCGGCGTCGCCCCCGCCGGTGAAGTCAAACCAGCGACGGCCACGAGCGAGCCCGTTGCCCCCATCGCTGCGAGCATGCGGATCGACCTGTTCCCCCTGATGCGTAATTTCATCGCCCTTCTCCCCTGTCGTTTTCGTTGTGATTGTCCGTTCGATTCGGTTCCGGTTCGAACGTGGCCCGGTTTGTGGATAGATACAGCCACACCGTTGTGTCCTGCGGCAGCGAGGAGCCCCTGAGCTCGCTGCTGGCGACGAGTGGCATCGCGTCGCGAGGTAGCTCGACGGGCTCCCGGCCGAAGTTGACGATGCAAGCGAAGCGATCTCCCCGCGCGAACGCGATGACTTGCTCGCCGTAGGGGAGCCATCGCAGCTCGGCGCCCGAGCCCCAAGGGGCTTCGCGCCGGACGTGGAGCCCGGTCCGGTACAGGCTGAGCATCGAGCCGGGATCTGCGCTCTGCGCAGCGACCGAGAGCGGAGACCAGTCGGTGGGCTGCTCGAGCCACAGCTCGGCCTGCTCGTTGGGGCTGAAGCCGTACGGTGGCTTGTCGCCCGACCACGGGAGCGGCACCCGGCAGCCGTCGCGGCCGGGATCGACGCCGCCGGATCGCAGCCACATCGGATCTTGGCGCCTGTCCGGTGGGATGTCCTCCACCTCCGGGAGTCCGAGTTCCTCGCCCTGGTAGATGTACATCGAGCCAGGGAGGGCCATCGCGAGGAGCGCAGCCGCGCGCGCCCGCCGGCGGCCGCGATTGAGGTCGGTTGGCGTGCCCACGCGCTTGCTCTCGAAGGCGAATGAGGTGTCGGCTCGGCCGTATCGCGTGACGGGGCGCGTGACATCGTGGTTCGAGAGCACCCAGGTTGCGGGAGCGTCGACCGGCGCGTGAGCCGAGAGCGCCGACTGGATCGACGCCCGCATCGGACCCGGCTCCCAGGGGCACGCCAGGAAGTCGAAGTTGAACGCGGTGTGTAGCTCGTCAGGGCGCAAGTAGCGCGCGAACCGATCAGCGTCGGGTAGCCACACCTCACCGATCAGGACCCGCGGCTCATCGCAGCCGTCCGCGATCGCACGCCACCGCCGATAAATCTCGTGGAGCTGGTCGCGGTCGACGAACGGGTGGTCCCCAGGCTCGGCGTCCGGTCGCTCCTCCGAGAGGCGGGGGTCCTTGACGAGCAGCGCCGCCGAATCGATGCGAACACCGGCGACGCCGCGCTCGAACCAGAAGCGAAGGATGCCCTCGTGCTCGGCCCAGACGTCGGGGTGCTCCCAGTTGAGGTCCGGCTGCTCCGGAGCGAAAAGGTGCAGGTACCACTCGCCGTCGCCGGCCCGCGACCACGCGGACCCCCCGAAGATCGACTGCCAGCCGTTGGGTGGCAGCTCACCCATCGCGCCAGCCCCCGGTCGGAACCAGAAGCGCTCCCGGGCGGCGGAGCCGGGAGGTGAGGCGAGCGCGTCACGGAACCAGGGGTGCTGGCTCGAAACGTGGTTGGGAACGATGTCGACGATCGTGCGCATGCCGAGCTCGCGCGCCTCGGCGATCAGCCGCTCCGCCTCCGAGAGCGTCCCGATCACGGGATCGATCGACCGGTAGTCGGTGATGTCGTAGCCCGCGTCAGCGAGCGGCGACGGGTACCACGGGTTGAACCACAGCGCGTCCACGCCGAGCGCGGCCAGGTACGGCAGTCGCTCCCGCACTCCGGCGAGGTCACCGATCCCGTCGCCGTTCGCGTCGCCAAAGCTCCGGACGTAAACCTGGTAGACGACCGCGTCGCGCCACCACGCCAGCGTGTGCTCGGGTTCGCGCCCGAGCAGCGCCGCACTCACTTCGATCCCCCCCATGACGGCACAGCATTACAGAGTGGACCAAATGATGCAAGCAGTAGATAATCTACCGTAATTTCCATGCAATTGAGCTGCAAGACAGCCCGCACTTGCACTGGCGCATGCGCCAACTCGGGTCAAGTGGCCGGACTGAGCGGGTGCGTTGGACGGGAGAAGGCGCGCTCAGCGGGCAGGCGCGGTGGCGGTTGAGCTCCGCGCGCACCTGCGTCACGGCCACGTGCCCTTTGGGTGGGGCGGCCGTGGCGGCGCGCTAGCGATTGGGGCGTAGGAATCAGGCGGGCACGTCGATGCCGCGCGGCAACCGCTCGCGCGGCCAGCCGAGCCTGACCAGGTGGGCCGCGCGGTTCTCGATCCCGGCACCTTGGGATTAAAAGTCCAGGTCCTCGGGTTGCTCGGAGTCCCTCCGAGTGGCGCGTTGTCGCTCCGAGAGCTGCCAGTACGCCGTCGTCGCTCTTCATCTGATACATGCTGGGGCTGATAGGGAATGCCCGGGACGGCATTGTTGGGACCGCACGACTTGTCCCTGGTCTTCGCAGACCTGGAAGCGAAACAGCCACGACCTACGATGACGTCGTGAGTCCGCGAGCACACGCCCCGTCCAAGACGCTCCTCACGAAGCCCCCGAGCATGGCGATGCTACGTGAGCATCGGGACGAGATCCTCGAGATCGCGACCCGGCGAGGAGTGTCGAACATCCGGGTGTTCGGCTCGGTAGCTCGAGGGGACGCTGGAAGCGCGAGCGACGTGGACCTGCTCGTGGACTTCGACACGAGCCATGTGGGCTCGACTTCGTCGCCTTCGCTCGGGAGCTGGAAGAGCTACTCGGCTACCGAGTTGACATTGGAACGCAAGTCGATGCCGTCATCCGCGACAAGGTCGAGACCGAAGTGGTCCCGCTGTGACCGACCATGACGACATCCTGTACCTCTCCCACATCGATGAGGCGGCGTCTCGGATCGAGCGCAGCGCTGAGCGCCGTGGTCGCGACGCGCTCAGTACGGGCGAAGACCTCCGCGATGCGACCGTCTTTCGGCTACAGACCCTCGCCGAGTCGACACAACGTCTCTCTTTTCAGTTCAAGTCCGCGCACCCCGAGATCCCCTGGGACGACAACGCCGGGCTCAGGAACCGTCTCGTGCATGGCTATCTCGATGTCGACTTCGACATCGTCTGGGACGTCGTCGTGAGCGACCTTCCACCGTTAGCACGGCTTGTTCGAGAGGAGATCGATCTGCGCTAGCGCCGCGAGGGCCCAGTCCGTAGGCTCGGGGACGGCCCGGATCTCGGACTCTGACCGATGACGGGCGCCGGGGACCGGCGATGCCAAGACCAAGCACGCAGGTGGGCCGCCCGGGTCTCGATCCCGGCACCTTGGGATTAAAAGTCCCCCGCTCTACCCGATGAGCTAGCGGCCCTCGCCGCGCGTAGCGGGCCGGGGCAGGTAGCCCCGGTCGCTTCGCCGCGTCCGACATCGTAGAGCCGGAGGGAATCCCGCACCCGAGGGAAGGACTTGCCAAGCATTGAACGCCGCCACAGAGTCCTGTGCCCGATAGGGCAGACCGACGCTACGTCGAAAGGACTCGACACTTCCCGATCCTGCTAGGGCATAGATAGCGCGGCATATCTACATGTAACCTCCAGTCGTGTCGCAAGATGATGCCCTAGAGGGCAAAGACAGTGAGTACTTCTCGATGGCACAGGGTCAACTACTGCGTGCAGCGCGCATTCGCCGACAGATGACGCTCCACGACGTCGAGGCGGTCACGCAGGGTGAGTTCAAGGCCGCAAGCCTGAGCGCGTACGAGCGCGGCGAACGCGCCATCTCCGTGCTGCGGCTACTCAGGATCGTCGACGTCTACAAGACGACTCTGGGCGAGCTACTTCCGCCACTCTCGGCGGCGGACGACGCATCCGCAGGTCGAATGATGCTTGCTCTCGGAGGCGAGATTGCGCCGGAGGAGCGGGCAGTGATCGGATCGCAGCGCGTCCGGATCGATATCGAGCGACTCGATCAAGTCGAGGGCCCTGGCTGGGATCAGCTGAGGAACGTGGTCTGCGCGATTCAGCGACGGCGTCGGGGACGATCTAGCCGTTTCCTTGTCCTTCGGGGCGAAGATGTCTGGATCGTGGCCGCGATATTCGGCACCACCCCACGCGACGTCGTGCCCATCCTCGTGCGAGAAGGCCTCGCCCGACCGGGCTGACTCGCCCGGTGCGAGCTACCGCCGTACCAGCTGCGCCCGAGCGTTAGACGCCCGCTTCCTCCTCGAAGTCGAACACGGCCGCGGCGGGCTGGGCGCTGTCTAGGGGCGCTACTTCTTCGGGCACCGCTAGACCCTCGATGCTTTGCTCGGATGCCCTGTGGCTCCGGACCAGCTCCGATGGGTTGGGCACCGGAGCGGACTCCACGCCCGTGGCGAGTCGGTGCACCTGCATCGTCTCGGCAAGATCGTCACCGCCGCTCGAGCGCGAGCCCCCGGCCCGTGTTGGCGCCGCACGGCCAGGCTGGGCCTTCGGTCCTGCGGGGCGCATCTCGTGTCCCGCGTCGTCGCTCGCCGGCTCGTGGAACGCGTCGCCGTCCGGCGGGCGCTTGCGGGAGATTCCCGAGACGGTCGCCTCGATCACCGCCTTCACCTTGAGCAGCTCGCCGATGGCGGCGTCGCGTTCGTGGTGCAGATGTGTGATCTGCGCGATGGCACGGGAGCGATCTTCCTCCACCTGATCGAGGTAGGCGTTGCGCCGGCGCTCGATCTCCTCCTCGATCGCCCGAGCCCGTTGGCGTGACGCGACCACGATCGCCTCGGCCTCGCCGGCCGTGCGCTCTCTCAGCTCGGCCATCTCCTGTTCGGTGGCCTGGCGAAGTGCGTACGCTCCTTCCCACGCTTCTTGGAGAATGCGCTGCACCCGTTCCCCAAGGGTGTCGAGGGGCGCCGGCTGAGGCGACCGGTCCTCACTCTCGAGCACGGCGACGCGCCGATGCAGCTCGCGTAGCTGTCCGACCGCTGCCGCCAACTTGCGCTCGGCCTCCGAGGCGCGCTGCGTGGTCTCGTCGAGCCGGCGCTGCTGGTCGGCCACATAGCGGTCGACCTGCTCCGGGTCGTAGCCGCGCCTGTACGCGCCGAAGATCGGTGTTGCTTCAACGTGCTGCTCGTGCGGCGCACTCGCCTGATCCATCGTGGCCCCGTTCCCGCGCCATCGGCGCAGAGTCCCTGTCGACGTGCCCTCGGCGGGCGATCGGTCCGCCGGGCGCCTTCGGCGCAGATCGTACTGACTGGGACGGGGTGAGTCGCGGACCCTAGCTACGCGCCACTAGCCATGTGCCGACGGACGCGTCAGACTCCTGACACCCGCCGAACGGCGCGGGACGGCTCGCCGCGTCGGCGATCCCTACGGGAGGGGACGAGCAATGAACGCCGAGGTCAAGGGAACGACACTTCCGACGCTTCAGGTGAGCCTCGATCCCGGCGAAGCCGTCGTGTCGACACATGGCGACCTCGCCTGGATGACCGCGAACATGCAGATGTCCCAGACGACGGGTGCCGGTGGCCAGAAGGGTTTCATGGCCGGTCTCAAGCGGGTCGTCGGGGGCGGGGGCCTCTTCCTCACACGCTACGAGGCCCAAGGCGGCCCCGGTCAGGTGACCTTCGCGGCGAAGCTTCCCGGGCGGATCTTCCCGATCGAGATCACGCCCGGCAACTCCTTCATGGTGCACCGGCACGGCTGGCTGTGCGGGACGACGGGGGTCATCCCGTCGGTGGGCCTGCAGCAATCCTTTCGCGGGGGCATCTGGGGCGGTGAAGGCTTCGTGCTCGAGAAGCTCGAGGGAACGGGCACGACGTGGGTCGAGCTGTCCGGCGAGATCACCACGTACGACCTCGTCGCCGGCCAGACGATCCTGGCGCACCCCGGACACGTCGGCGTCTTCGAGCAGTCGGTCAGCTTCCAGATCACGCGCGTGCCGGGAATCGCCAACAAGCTCTTCGGCGGCGACGGCTACCACCTCGTCGCGCTGACGGGCCCGGGGAAGATCTGGCTGCAGAGCATGCCGATCGTCATGCTCGCCCGCGCTCTCGAGCCCTATCTCGGCGGCGCGTCCGGCGGTGCCGACCTCGCCGCGGGAGGCGTAGCCGGCGGCGTCCTCGGCGATATCCTCGGTCGCAACGTCTGAGCCCGCCGGCTTTGCCGATGCTCGCGCGTCGGCTCAGCGAGCCTTGGCGAGGAACCTCTCGCGCTCGACCGCGATGCGAGTCACCTTCCCGGCCCCGACGAGGCCGGCCGGGTCCGACGCCGTCACGGTGAACACGAGACGGCGCCCCTCCACGCGCTGCAGGGTCGCCTCGGCACGTACCGTCGTCCCCACGGCGACAGGGGCGAGATGATCGAAGCGCACCCGCATCGCCACCGTCGTCCACGACGGGGGGAGGGCGTGTCCGATCGCAAGGGTGGTCGCCTGTTCGCACAGCGCAATGAGGCGGGGCGTGCCGAGCACGTCGACGTCTCCCGAGCCCGCGGCGACGGCCGTGTCGTTGGCCGTCACCGTCATCTCGGCCCTGCCGGACATGCCGGTGTGTAGGTCGGTCTCCATCGCCACCCTCGTTACGATACGAGCAGACGTGTCGCGAGACCAGGACAGCGGTGACTGCGGTGCCATGTTCGCCAGGACCGCACGGCTCGAGCTGCCGGTCACGACGTGTTTCGAAGTTGAGGAGATGCCTATGAGTGCCAGTGTGACGCCGCTTGTCGATCAGTCCGTGATCGAGCGCTCGCTCGCCGCCGCATTGCGACGCGGCGCGGACTTCGCCGAGGTGTTCGTCGAGGACAAGCGGTCCACCGGCATCTCGCTCGACGACGGCAAGATCGAGGAGCTCTCGTCGGGGCACGACCGCGGCGCAGGGATCAGGGTCGTCGTGGGTGACACGACCGGCTTCGCGCACACAGCGGATCTCTCCGAGCTCGGGCTGGCCGAAGCCGCCGAGGCGGCGGCGTCCGTCGCGCGCTCCGGTGGTGGCGGCGTCCGCGAGGTCGCGCTCAGCCCGCGTCGTGCACACTCGCCGAGCACGGTCGAGATCTACCCCGACGAGGTCCCGAAAGCGGTGAAGGTCGACCTGCTCCGGCAGGCGGACGCAGCGGCGCGCTCGGGGCATGCCGCCATCGCCCAAGTATCCGCGGGATATGGCGACAGCCGCCGGAGGATCCTCGTGGCCAACTCCGACGGCTTGATCGTCGGGGACGACCAGGTCCGTACTCGGTTCTCGGTGATGTGCGTCGCCGCGGGCGACACGGGCCTCCAGACTGGCTACGAGAGCCTCGCGCTCACCGTCGGCTTCGAGCTGTTCGACCGCTTCTCCGTGGAGGACACCGCCCGGACGGCGGCGGGGCGCGCGATCGCGAAGCTGTCCGCGCGGCCAGCGCCGTCAGGGGTCACGCCGATCGTGATCAAGAGCGGCACGGGAGGAATCCTGTTCCACGAGGCCTGCGGGCACGGTCTCGAGGCGGACCACATAGCCAAGGACGCTTCGGCCTATCGCGGCAAGGTCGGTGAGCTCGTCGCGAGCCCCCTCGTCACCCTCGTCGACGACGGCACGCCCGCCGATCAGTGGGGCAGCGCCGCCATCGACGATGAGGGTCGCCCCTCTCAGCGCAACGTCCTCATCCAGGACGGCGTCCTCACGGACTACATGTGGGACCACCTGCGAGCCCGGAAGGAGGGCCGGGTCTCCTCGGGAAACGGCAGGCGTCAGAGCTACCAGCACCTGCCGATGGTGCGGATGACCAACACGTACTTGCTCGCCGGCAAGGAGGACCCGGAGGAGATCGTCGCGCAGACCCCGCACGGCGTTTACGTCGCGAAGCTTGGTGGTGGCCAGGTCAACACCGCCACCGGCGACTTCGTCTTCGGCATGACTGAGGCGTTCCTCATCGAGGACGGCCGGATCACCGAGCCGCTTCGCGACGCGAATCTCATCGGCAACGGGCCGGACGTCCTCCGCAAGATCGACGCCGTCGGGAACGACTTCGACATGTGCCCGGGCACCTGCGGCAAGGACGGACAGAGCGTCCCGGTGGGCTGCGGACAAGCCACGTTGCGGGTGACCGGCGTGACCGTCGGGGGGACTGCGGGTGCCTGACCTGCTCGCCATCGCCGAGCGCATCGCAGGGGCCGCTCGTCCGGGCGAGGAGGTGGAGGCCTACGTCTCCTGGCACCGCGACACCGACGTGCGTGCCTACGACGGCGAGGTCGAGTCCCTGTCGTCCGCGGAGTCGGCCGGCATCGGCGTCCGGGTCGTCGTCGGGGGGCGTCAAGGCTTCGCGTACGTCGGCAACCTCGACGAGCGCCTTGCGCGGGAGGTCCTGGACGAAGCACGGGACAACGCCGGTTTCGCGACGCCGGACGAGCACGTTGGCCTCGCCCGCCCGGACGGCGTAGGTGCAAAGCCTCTCGAGCTGTGGGACGACGGTCTCAGCGCGTTCCCGACCGAGGCCAAGGTGGAGCTCGCACTCGACCTGGAGCGACGGGTGCGCGCCGGGGATCCACGCATCCGCCAGGTGGTGAGCGCCGACTACGGCGACGCGATGGGTGAGTCGGCGATCGTCACCTCGACGGGCATCTCGGCCTCGAGCCGACGCACGACCTGCTACCTCGCCGCGGACGTCGTTGCCGGCGAGGGCGACGACACCCAGACCGGCGACGGCTACACCATCGGTCGCGGTCCGGAGGGTCTCGACGTCGAGTCGGCGGCTCGCGACGCGATCGAGCGAGCGACGCGCCTCCTCGGTGCCAAGAAGCCGGCGAGCGCCAGACTTGACGTCGTTCTCGACCGCCGGGTCACGGCGACCCTGCTGGCGATCCTCGCGGGCACGCTCTCCGGCGAGGAGGTCGCGAAGGGCCGGTCGCTCTTCACCGGGCGCGCCGGCGAGGAGGTCGCGGTCGCTGGTGTGACGCTCGTCGACGACCCGACCAACGAGCTCGCGTTCGGCGCCTCGACTCACGACGCGGAGGGTCTGGCGTGCCGGGGGAACTCCCTCGTCGAGGGGGGCCGGCTCGTCGGGTTCCTCTACGACACGTACTCCGCTCGACTAGCGGGGACTTCGTCGACGGCCTCGGCTGTCCGCGGAGGCTTCAAGTCCACGCCCGGCGTCGGCGCTCGGGCGCTTTCACTCGTGCCGGGCGAGCTCGATCAGGCCGAGATCGTGGCCCTCGTCGGCAACGGACTGCTCGTGCAGGGCATCAGCGGCGTGCACTCTGGGGTGAACGCCGTGAGCGGTGACTTCTCTGTCGGCGCCCAGGGGCTGATGATCCGCGACGGCGCGCTCGCCGAGCCGGTGCGAGAGGTGACGATCGCCTCGACGATCCAGAGGATGCTCCAACACGTGATCGCCGTCGGATCGGACGTGGAGTGGCTTCCGAGCGTCGCCGCGGGCGTCAGCCTGGCGATCGCCGACCTGGCGATGAGCGGCACCTGACACTGATCAGCTCTGACCGGAGCGTGCGCGAAGGGGCCGCGCTCCGTCGAGCGGTGCTGGTCGGCCAGGCGTCCTGCTCAGGGCGTAGCTGTGCTGGAGCCCGAGCTGCTCGCCGCAGGGCTCTTGGCCGGAGCGCTCTCGCTCGCTGGGCTCGACGGGGCCTTGGCGGCGTCGCCGTTCGCCGAATTGCCCTTCGCGCCGTCGGCGCTCGTCGAGTTGCCGTTGGTCGCGCTGCTTGGTGCAGTCGCCGCGCGCTCGCCATCTGTTCCGCCACCGGCTGACTTCGAAGCCGTGCTCGTCGAGCGGCTGTCCGTCTTGTAGAAGCCACTGCCCTTGAAGACGATGCCGACGCTGCCGAACACTTTGCGAAGCTCGCCACCACACGCAGGGCACGTCGTCAGCGCGTCGTCACTGAAGGACTGCACCTTCTCGAGGTGCTCTCCACAGGAGCGGCACGCGTATTCGTAAGTCGGCATCTCCGTCTCCAATTTGGCACTCTATGCCTGCGAGTGCCAAGTATACCCGACCGTCCCGGGGTCTCATCCGGCCGACCACCACCGCGAAACTCGGTCCATTCGCCCGGCCAGGACCATCGGGCAGGCGCATCGCACGGCCGCCGCCTACACTCCCGTGAGTGTCGGAGCGCAACTTGACCCACGTCGACCCTCTGGGTCGCGCCCGAATGGTAGACGCCGCGCCTCGAGACCCGACGCACCGGCGGGCGTTAGCTCGCTGCAAGGTGATGATGCTGCCCGAGACGACCGCCAAGGTCGCCAGCAACGCGATCACCAAGGGCGACGTGCTCGGCGCGGCGCGTATCGCCGGCATTCAGGCCGCCAAGCGCACGGCGGACCTCATTCCGCTCTGCCATCCGCTGCTCGTCGGCAGCGTTCACGTCAATTTCACGATCGGCGACGACCACGTCGAGGTCGAGACCCAGGTCGAGACCTTCGACCGCACGGGCGTCGAGATGGAGGCGCTTACGGCGTGCACCATCGCGGCGCTCACCGTCTATGACATGTGCAAGTCCGCCGACCGGACGATGGTGATCGGCGAGGTCTGTCTCTGGGAGAAGACCGGCGGTCGATCGGGAGCCTGGCGGCGGATGGACGAGGTCCCGGACGTGGACTCCGTCTGAGCGGCACGGCACTTCCCCGGCGGGGAGCGCAAATTTCTTCGAGGATCCACCCGCGGCGGGTCCGTCTCCGATAGCTTCTACCGGGACCGCTGGCCACCGCCGGGTCCAGCAGTGGCAGTCCGTGGAGATCGAGGGAACGCTTGGTAATACTCCTTCTCGTCGTGGTGTGGCTCATAGCCCTCGTACCGCTCGCTCTCCGGAAGTTCTCGGAGTGGCAAGTGAGCGCTTCGGTGGCGCAGTTCCGCTACCGCACCCGCGCGATGGGACGAGCGTGCCCGGCGAGCATCCAGGCGGCTAACCCTGAGGTGAGCGTCCGCGAGCGGCGAGCCGCACTTGATCCGGCCGAACAGGCGAGGCGCCGTCGCCTGGAACGAGAGCATGCATCTGCGCGGGCGGCGCGTCGAAGGCGCACCTTGACGGTGCTGTCGGCCACTCTTGGCGGTACCTTCGTGCTTGGAGCGATCCCGGCGCTTCGAGGTCTTTGGGACGTATCGCTCGCGGTGTTCCTCCTGACGACCGGCTACGTCGCGCTGCTGATCCGTTTCCAGCAGTCGGCCATTGCCGCAGCGGCTGCCTCCGAGCGCGCCGAGAAGGTGGTGCCGATCGGTCGTCGATTCGACCACGGCGAAGCCGGCGATTCGCCCTATGGCGCGTCCGGCGTTGGAGCGCTCCCGCCCGCACGACCGGCCTTCGTGCTCGTCGACGTGCGAGCCTGACCGCTCGCGTCGCCGCTCGATAAGGGCGCGTCAGACGGTCGAGTCACGGCTCAGTCGCCCTCGACGGGACCGGTGCCGACCAGGACTGCGAGCGTGTCCACTGCGTCCACGAGCTCGTCGGTCTCGACGATTAGCAATGCTGTCCCCCCGCGCTGCCTGAGCTCGCCGGCCATGTCCGAGTGGAGGCGGCGCAGCGGTGGGAGCACGGCAGGCGTGCGGCCGGCCAGCGCCGTGCCGATGGCCGCCAGCGCCTCGTCGAGCCCGCGGTGGAGCGGCTCGAGCTCGGGACGCGGCTCGATCTCCTTCGTCGTCGCGAGAATCGAGCGCAGGAGGTGCGTCGTCAGGCTCAGGCGCCGCAAGCCCGCGAGCATCCCAGCGGCGAGGGGGCCGTCCACGCGGCGAGCGTGCGGCTCGGCGAGCGAGCGGGTGACGACGGCCTCGCAGTTCGCCCGGCTGAGCCGAAGCCTGCGGGCAAGCGTGCGAGCCTCGGCCTCGCCGAGCGGAGCGCGACCCGACAGCGCGCCGAGCACGGCGTCGAGGTAGGCGCGCTCGGCGCTGACGAGCTCTGCGAGGGACTGTCGCGCCTCGTCGGTCGTCCAAGTCGGCCACGCGACGTAGACGACGAGCGCCAGAGCTCCGCCCACGATGGTGTCGACGAGGCGATCGAGCGCTGTCGTCAGGGTCGCGTGTGCTCCTGGCGTGGCGAGGTTGACGAGCAGGACGACAAGACCGGTGAGAAACGCGGTGTACAGGGCATAGCTCGCCCCGAAGGTCGCGAACGCCCCTAAGGCGAGGAGCCCAACAAGGACCACGATGGGCGCTCCGCGCAGATGCCCTCCCGCCACGATGACCCCCGTGATGCCGACGCCGACGATGGTCCCGGCGAGGCGAGCGAATCCTCTGCTGAGCGTCCCGCCGAAGTCGGGACGCAGCACGAGCGCGGCAGTGAGCGGCACCCAGTAGCCGCGCTGCAGCGGCGTGTGCGTCGACACGATTTCGGCGATCGGCACGACGACTGCCAGCCGCACTGCGTGGCGGAGCGCGGTCGACCGCAGGGAGAGGTTGGCCTGCACCATCAGGAGTTGCGACCAGACGCGATCGACCGCGCTCCGGGCGAGCCTCCTTGTCTGGACGCCGGCAACCGGTCTCGGTCCGACGGCCGTCTCGGTAGCGAGGGCCGCGGCGGCGCGGAGTTGGCCACCGAGCGCCATGACGCGGTCCAAGAGGGCCACCGCGATGGCGGCCCCTTCGACGCCTAGCGCAACGGACGCTCTGGCGGACTCCGAGGCGGAAGCGGCCGCGGCGGTCGCCACCTCGCGAAGCGCAAGGTCGAGGGACGCAGTCTGCACGTCACCGCCGCTCTTGATCGCCTGGGCAATGCCCTCGAGGATGAAAGCCGCTTGTACGAGTGCTCGATCCACTGCTACATCGACAACCTCGCGGTCGATCTCGGCCACTCGCCGAAAGTGGAGTTGGAGCGCCTCCAGGCTCGCGAGCTCGATCCGCATCCTGCGTCCTTCGTCCACGAGGCTGCGCAGGATGCTCACATCTATTCGGCGCACGAGAGTCGGTGATGCGAGGGACGCCTCCGCGGCGTCGAGAGCGAGTCCGGCGGGGAGGCTCGAGTACTCCGGGCCGCCGAGCGCGAGCCGACTCAGGTGGTGGTAGGCGTCGGCGAGGCTCCCGCGTTGCGCGAGCAGTGCCACCGGCCAGCGGGTTGCGGCCGCGAGGAGGATCTGGAACGCACCCCCGAGCGCGATGTATCCGACGAGCTTGGCGGCCCCGGCCGTCGGCTGCGCGAAACGGCCAAAGACTATGAACGCCATCGCCGCCTGGGTGCCGACGATCGAACCGGTGTCGCCGAGGGCCACGAGCAGGCCACCACCGAAGCCCCAGAGGGCGAGCATCACCAGGTGCAGCCAGGCGACATTGGCCGACGCCGATCCGACGAAGGTCGACAGCGCGATGCCGCAGGTCGTCGCCGCCATCGTGGCAAGTGGGCGTCGCGCTGTCGAGGCGATGGACGGTATCGCTGCGAGCAGGGCTCCGACGGTCGCTGCGGCGGCTCCGGCGTCGCCGACGGTGGCGAGGGCGACGACGAGCACCACGACGCAGCCGACAGTGGCCCGCAGCGCGATGCCGAAGGACACCGCTGAAGTGTCGACGCGGACCGCAGTGGTGACCGCCTTGCGCAGCGCCCCCGGCGTCCGGCCAGGAGGCCCGGCAGGTCCCGTCCGGCTCACGCCCCTATCCTGCCGGGTGGAAGACGATGGGCGGCGCGGTCAGCGGACCGGCCGACGTCGAGCACCTTCGCGGCGCTCGACTATCCTTGACCAGGTGCAGTAGTCGGGAAGACGGTGGCAGATTTGCCGCCGCGCCCGGGGGTGTAGCTCAGCTGGTAGAGCGCCACGTTCGCAACGTGGAAGTCGGCGGTTCGAGTCCGCTCACCTCCAC
>JAODBO010000091.1 GCA_025464005.1 Acidimicrobiaceae bacterium
CTTTGACCACGAGGCAGTCAATTCCGCGAGAGTCCGCCCACTCATGTCTCCGGTACGCCACTTGGCGATAGGAGCGTCGAGTAGGAGCCGAGGAAGGAGAGGTCCGATCTCCTCGAACACCACGGCAGCCTGTTGACGTGCGACTGGAGCTCCGAGGCAGAAGTGCGAGCCCCATCCGAAAGCCATATGACGGTTCGCTTTGCGCGCAACGTCAAACTTGGCTGCATCCCCGAATTTGTCCGGATCCCTGTTTGCTGCGGCGAGATGCAGGATCACGGCGTCACCGGCGCGGACCGATTCACCTCCCAGGGTCAGGTCCTCGACCGCAAGCTGCGAGACCATGGGTATCGGTCCCTCGTAGCGCAGCACCTCTTCGACGGCAGACCCGACCAGATGAGGGTCATGAGTCAGCTTGTCTGCTTCGGATGGGTGCGTCAGCAGGAGATAGAGCCCGTTCGCGACAACGTCGCGTGTGGTTCCATGTCCTGCTGCGAGGAAGAACACTGAGAGTCCGATGATCTCCTCCTCCGAGATCACACCGGCGTCGAAGTGCTGCACCAAGACGGTAAGGATGTCGTCGGCGGGTGTCTTTCGCTTCTCCTCGATGATCTGGCGGAACGTGTCCTCCAGCATGAGCCAGCTCGCATTGGATCGATCGAACATCTGCTGAGCATCGGAGTCCCAGGACGGGTCCACCCGTCCGGCGAATAAACCCACATCAACAGTCCAGGCATGGATTCGATCCGCGTTCGAGTTGTGTATGCCAAGCGCCTCGCATATGAACGCCAACGGGAGCCGCAGTGCGAGATCCTCAAGCAGGTCGACGCTGTCCTTGTCCTGCATCTCCGAGATGACATTGCGTACGTAGGAACTGACCCACGGCCGGAACCTCGTTGCAAGCGCGGGGTTGAGCATCTCGCGCGCCACCTCACGCAAGCGCGAGTGCTTTGGCGGGTCGGTGAATCCGAGCCAGTTGGAGATGTGCTCCGAGAGCGAGCTGTATTTACGAATGCTCGTCTCCGGGATACCTCGCGTATTGATCGCTACCCGGTCGTGAACGAGGCGATCGTCGCGGAGTCCGAGGTTGACCTGGTCGTAACTCGTGACGACCCAGGAGTCGAGCATGGGGCTCCAGTGCACGGGCGCCACCGATCGGAGCTCGTCGAGAAGGTCATAGGGATCGGAGAGCTCCACACGACAGAACGCCTGGTACTCCGTAGTGGCGCGCAAACTGTCGAGCGCACGTGCAGTCATATTCGATCCTTCTTCCGCGAGACTCGCTCAGATTCGGTCGACAGTCGACAATAGGCCCGCATCACGATCGCCGTCGATGCACCTCATCCGTCGCGGGGCGCGGGCATCGTCCGCGGGAGCATCGGCGCGTGGCGTGACGGTCGACGAGGTCAGCTATCTGCGACCTGCCGTGACCGGTTCTTCGAGTTCGCGCAGGAGGACACCCGAAAGGCCCGCGTCCCTATCACGTCGAGGAAGTGTGGCGCTGACCGGATCCGCGGAGTTGTGTCGCCACCGCCGCACTGGCCCAGTGTGACGGGAAGTACTCGACGACAGGGCCCGGTGCCCGCGCGGGCTGCGATCGTCACAGGATCGCCATCGCCAGAGCGATTTACGGTCCGCCGGGACGGGTACGGCTCGCGAGGCTGCGAGTGGGCCGCGTCTCGGCGGCCCGGCGACGCGCGGAGGGAGGTCAATTCCCGCAATCAGATTCCCTTGAAATACAAGGAGATTCCATGTTCCACAAGGCTTTTCCAGTACGAGCAAAGCTCGTAACCCGGCTGGGATCGGCATTGGTCGCCGCCCTGGTGGTCGCGACCGTCGGCACCGCTGCGACCTTCGCGCCGTCTACGGTCGCTGCGGTGAGCGGACATCACCATCCGGACCACCACGGACACGACAACGGCGGTGCGCCGCCAACGATCACGTCGAGCCCCGTCGGAACGGTGCACGGCGGACAGGTCAACGAGTACACGCTGACCAACGCAAACGGCATGACGGTGAAGATCTTCAACTACGGCGGGATCATTCAGTCGATCACGTTCCCGGATCGTTCCGGAAACCCCGCAGACCTCGTGCTCGGTTTCCCGACGCTGCAGGACTACGTCAACGAGGACCCCGCCGCCAACCCCAACAATCCGGGTAGCGCCGGCGTCTATTTCGGAGCGCTGATCGGGCGGTACGCCAACAGGATCGCCGCAGGCAAGTTCACCCTCGATGGCACGAGCTACCAGGTGCCCATCAACAACGGCCCGAACGCATTGCACGGCGGGACGATCGGCTTCGACCAGAAGGTCTGGACGCCGACTGTCCTCCAATCCGACCGCACCGCCGCGCTCCAGCTCGAGTACGTCAGCCCCAACGGCGAGATGGGATTCCCCGGCACGCTCGACACGATCGCGACGTACACGCTCGACAACGACAACCGGCTCACCCTGACGTTCCATGCGACGACCGATGCGCCGACTGTGGTCAACCTCACCAACCACACGTACTGGAACCTGGCGGGTGAGTCCTCGGGGACGGTGTACGACCAGAAGCTCTGGATCAACGCCGACAGCTATACGCCGGTCAACTTGGTTCAGATCCCGACCGGCCAGATCTCTCCGGTGGCGGGCACGCCGTTCGACTTCACGTCACCGACTCCGATCGGCCAGAACATCAACGTGGACAACCCGCAACTGCTCATCGGCCAGGGATACGACCTCAACTGGGTCCTCAACAAGCCCGCTCCAGATTCGCTCAGCCTCGCGGCGAGGGCGTGGGACCCCTCGAGCGGGCGCGAGCTCAGCGTCTACACGACCCAGCCGGGGCTCCAGTTCTACTCCGGAAACTTCCTTGCTGGGACGCTGGTGGGCATCAGCGGCCACATCTATCGACAGAGCGATGGGTTCGCTTTGGAGACCCAGCACTTCCCGGACTCCCCCAACGTGCCGAGCTTCCCCTCGACCGAGCTCGACCCCGGCCAGGTCTACAGCCAGACGACCGTCTTCAAGCTTTCGAATTGATCGAACGCCGCACAGTCGCTCGTGCGCCTGGACCGGTCACGACAAGCCCGACCGGTCACAACAAGAGAAGTGGCGAGGGAGGGAGCTTCGGCTCCCTCCCTTCCGTGCGCCTGCCTCGCGCCTGTGGCGGCCAAGCTGTGGACTGCCTCGACGGCGCTCGGCCTGAGGCGATCGTCAGAGGGGACAGATCGCTAGCGGGGGTACAGCGAGCCGTCGGGGGCGCGGCGCTCGGGGATGGGCTGCTTGCGCGCCTTGTAGGCCGCGGGGTCCTCGTGGATCAGGCGCCACCACCCGAAGATCGCCAATACGGCGAAGGCTGGCCACTCGACCGAGTAAAGCCAGCTGAGCGCGTGCCCCCCGAGCGCCCTAGTCGCCTGCCACCAGCCGGCTGCGAGGCATGCCGGAGCGACTAGTAGCAGCTCGGTGTGCAGAAGCACAGCCCGGCGAGATAACCAGCGGCGTCGCACGGCCAAATTGTAGAGCTGCCTCGGTGGCTAGGCATCCGCGCCGGCAGCGCTGCTGGCAGGCGCGTCGATCTCCCCGGTCCTCTGCTCGTAGAGCCTGGTCATCTTGCGCTCGGCGATGAACGCGCAGAACGGCACCGTGCCGGCCAGCAGGACGAGGATCATCTGCCAGGTGGGAACGCCGAGCCTCCTCGTCAGCTCGAACGCGAAGTACAGGTAGACGAGGTAGAGGAACCCGTGCATCGTCCCGACCGCGTTGACGACGCCCGCCTGCCCGGCGGCGAGTTGGAGCGGCACACCAACGAAGACGAGCACGATCAGAAGCGCCGCTGTCGTGAAGGCGAGCACCCGGTAGCGGACGAGGAGGCGGCGGTCCGAGCGCGCGTCCACGAGGCCTACGGGCACGGTTTCTGGTTCCACTGGGGCAACGGTACCGCTGCCAGGGAGGGTCCCGAGCGCGGCCGACGTGGCGAGTACCTCCGCCCGCACGGTTGTCGTGGTGCGTGCGGCGCGTCTCGCGGCAGGATGTCTCCGTGCTCGCCGCCGTCTACGACCGGTTTCGACAGCTGGCCGAGCTCCGGGACGTCCCGGAGCCTGCTTGCCCGCCCGATGGCGCGGTCATCGCGGTCCGGGCGACCGGGGTGTGCCGCAGCGACTGGCACGCGTGGATGGGCCACGACCCCGACATCGGTCTCCCCCACGTCCCAGGGCACGAGTTCGCCGGGGTCATAGCCGAAGTCGGACCGCTCGTCGAGCGGTGGAAGCCGGGCGACCGGGTGACGGCGCCGTTCGTACAGGCCTGCGGCCGCTGCGCGGTCTGCCTGGCGGGCAACCACAACGTCTGCCCCCTGCAGACCCAGCCCGGGTTCACTCGTTGGGGCTCCTTCGCGGAGCACGTCGTCGTCGACTGGGCCGACACCAACCTCGTCGGCCTGCCGGACCAGGTGGCCTTCGTCACGGCCGCCGGGCTCGGGTGTCGTTTCGCCACCTCCTACCGTGCCGTCGTGCACCACGGCCGGGTCGAGGCGGGTCAGTGGCTCGCCGTCTACGGCTGCGGAGGCGTCGGCCTCGCCGCCGTCATGGTCGCCGTCAGTCGCGGCGTCCGCGTCGTCGCGGTCGACGTGTCGCCGCGTGCCCTCGCCCTCGCCGAGACGCTCGGTGCCGAGGCCACGCTCAATGCCGCTGACGCTCGCCTTTCGGCGCGTGTCATCGAGATCACCGACGGCGGCGCGCACCTCTCGATCGACGCGCTCGGTCGGGCGGCAACGCTTGCCCACTCGATCGCCGGTCTACGGCCACGCGGACGCCACGTGCAGATCGGCCTGCTGCTCGCCGGAGACGCCGGCCCTCCCGTAGACATGGGCGCAGTCGTCGCTCGGGAGCTCGAGATCGTCGGCAGCCACGGCATGGCCGCGCATCATTACCCGGACATGCTCGACGAGATCGCCTCTGGCGCGCTAGATCCGGGACGCCTCGTGGCACGCACGATCGACCTCGAGAGCGCGCCGGAAGCACTCGCGACGATGGACACCGCCTCAGCGGCGGGCACGACGGTCGTCCTCGTCGGGAGCGACGAGGACGACGAGAATCCCAGCCGATGAGGCTCCCACCGGATACTTCGCTCATATCCATGCCGCCCTCGGCGAGCCCGTCGGATCGTCCACCGCCACTCGTTGCGGTTGTCCGGCGAAGCGAACGAGCCGCCGCGCCCGCTCACCTCGCGACGATCGGGACGTCTCCCGTTCCGGTGCA